>JAEELF010000041.1 GCA_016288815.1 Ruminococcus sp. | reverse complement strand
TCCGAGTTGCAGAAGCAGTCTGTGTAGCAGAAGCAGTCTGTGTAGCAGAAGCAGTCTGTGTTGCGGAAGCAGTCTGAGTTGCAGAAGCAGTCTGAGTTGCAGAAGCAGTCTGAGTTGCGGAAGCAGTCTGAGTTACGGAAGCAGTCTGTGTTGCGGAAGCCGTCTGCGTTGCAGAAACTGTCTGAGTTATGGAGGTTGTCTGTGTAGCAGTCTCAGTCTGTGCCGCAGTCGAGGTCGTGGTCTCGGTGACCGTACTCTCTGTAGTCGCAGCAGTAACAGTTGTTTCGGAAGAAGTCGTGATGTCGGTGTGACTGCTCTCAGCGGTGGTAGTTGTGGACTCAGCTGCAGTGGAAGCAGAAGTCTGAGCCTCGTCGGAAACAACAGTCGTAACAGTAGTTACAGCGGTCTGAGTTGCCGTAGTTTCAGTCGTCGCGGACTTATCCTTCACCACGAGCACCCCGTCGATCATCTCGATGTAGTAGTCGCTGTCGCCTGTGATCGCAACATCGCCCGCCTCGTGGATACTGAAACTGAATTTCTCGCCAGTTTCTTTGTCTGTAACGGTGTAAGTGCCGTCCGGGAGGTGGAGCTGAACTCTGCCGGAATTGCTTACCCATACGATCTCGGAGCCGGAAGCGTTGATGAGGTCAGCCTCTGCAACGCCCGTGATAGCCGAGCTGTCGAAGGTATATCCGTCTTCGGAGGTGAGTCCGAGCGTTCTGCCGGAGATACCGAAGTCGAGCGTAACAGCTGTTTTTTCAGAAGTTGTCGTTACAATCTCGCCGGTAGTTGTGGTCGCTGTTGTCTGGGTCTCGGAAGCTGTCTGTGTTGCAGAAGACGTTGTCTGTGCGGAAGATGTAGTCTGTGCGGAAGACGTTGACTGTGCAGAAGACGTTGTCTGTGTGGAAGATGTAGTCTGTGCAGAAGATGTTGTCTGTGCCGAAGACGTTGTCTGAGCGGAAGATGTAGTCTGTGCAGAAGATGTAGTCTGTGCGGAAGATGTAGTCTGTGTGGAAGATGTAGTCTTTGCAGAAGACGTTGTCTGTGTGGAAGATGTAGTCTGTGCAGAAGACGTTGTCTGTGCGGAAGACGTTGTCTGTGCGGAAGATGTAGTCTGTGCAGAAGATGTAGTCTGTGCCGAAGATGTAGTCTGTGCGGAAGACGTTGCCTGTGCGGAAGACGTTGTCTGAGCCGAAGACGTTGTCTGTGCAGAAGATGTAGTCTGTGCGGAAGATGTAGTCTGTGCGGAAGACGTTGTCTGTGCAGAAGACGTTGTCTTAGCAGAAGACGTTGTCTGCGTCGAAGACGTTGTCTGTGCGGAAGACGTTGTCTTAGCAGAAGACGTTGTCTGTGCGGAAGATGTTGTCTTAGCGGAAGTAGTCGTCTTTGCGGTGGTCGTGGTCGACTCAGTTGCAGTTTCAGTAGTTGTCGTCGCGGAGGTCGTTGTGGTGGTCGATGTGGTGGTAACAGTCACCAGCGTGGACTGCGCGGCGAAGTGCTCGTCCTCGAAGACCGCGGTGTAGAGCTTGCTTCCGAGCTCATCAATGACCTCGACTGTGGTCTCTGCGACCTCTGTGATGACGTGCTCGGTATTGACCGTGCAAGCGACCGTTGCCGTTACCTTGCTGAAGTCCTCAGCCCATTCGTAGACAGGCTCGCCCCAGATATGCTCGTGCGGCTTGCCGGCCTTGATTATGAGCTTGTCGGAATTCGGTTCAATGCAGTTGTCCTTTATCTCTGCACCCTCGGGATAAGAGATATAGCAGTCTGTAAGCGTTATACCGCCCACAAACGGACCGATAGCTGTATCAATAGTGAGGTCAGCACAGTCTATCGTAATGTCAGAATTGATGATGTTAAGTGTTTGAGTCTCTTCTGCACCGTATTGTCCGGAGATAGCAGATTCTTTCAGGGAAGTTGCTGTGATAACGGAATCCTTTATCGTCAGAGGCGAATCCATCTCGCAGAATATGCCAATAACGCCGCCATTGAATTCTATTTTCGCGTCGATAATTTCAATCTCAGCTGTAGTAGAAATGCAATGCCAAGCTGATTTCTGAACAATAGTGAGCTTTCCGTTGCCGGTTATAGTTGCCTTTTCGTAGTTCAGCAATGCAGATTTGCCGTCAACCGTAATAGTCGAATTCTTTGTGACGTCGATAGTAAGACCCTCAATGCTGTTTGTGATAGGATCCGTCAGCTCCATATCGCCCTTGATGTAAAGGGTATTGGTCTCGGGGTCGAAGCTGAGCGCGCCTGTGCCGAGGATATCCTCGCAGTTTTCACTCGTAACGGTTTCGCCGTTGACAGAGAGGTCGTAGCTCACGGCCTCGGGCTTGGTCTTCACCTGAATGAATTCGACGTACATCGGCTCGCTGTCGCTCTTCAGACCGACCGCGAATGCGATAGTATAGAGCTTGTCGGGTTCGAGCTCGCTGAACTCTACCCATGTCGGGTCTGCGGGGTCAGCGTTCACGGTCAGGTCAGAATCGGACACCCTATTATCGTCATTGAGCAGAGCCGTCCAGACCTCACCAGCCTTTTCGCCGTAATTTTCGGTGACAGCGGCAAGGGCTTCCTCCATCGTCTTGCCCGACTTAGTGCTTTCATTCATAAGGAACATAAAGATCTCGCCCATAGGAAGATCGCCGTAATCGGGGATATTCTTCCAGAACATCGTGGAGTTATTGGTCACATACGGTGCCTGCACTTCGTCCCATGTGAGCTTGAAGCCTGTCTGTGTTATGTCGGAGGACTTGATATTCAGGCCGGAGAACTCGGGCAGAGCCTCTGTCTTTACCTGTATGAAGCCCCAGTATTTGGGGTCAAGGTCGTTGTTGTCAGCGGTTACTGTAAAGATTACTACAGAGTAAAGAGTATCGGGGTTGAGTTCGTCGAGTGTGACTGTTGCGTCAGTAGGAACCTCAGCATTATCAGGCTCTCCTGAGAAGGCAGAGATGGCGGCATCAACTAAAGCATCAGCGCCCTCTCCATATTTTGCATTGATAGCGGCGCGCATTTCTTCTTCGCCCATTGATGTTGTTTCTGATAGTTCAATCTTATAGTTGTATGCACCCAATACATCAATGTTGCCAGCGTCTGGGAGCGAAGTGTAAGCATAAGCCCGATCCGCGCAATACCCCTCCGGGAGTTCGTCCCAAGTGAGGGTGAAGCTGTTGTATGTTACGTCGGAGGCTGTGATGTTCTGAGGGCCTGCGAACTGCTCTACCGGCACGTTCGATGTGAAGTAGCCGGGGTAGCCCACCTTGTCTATGCGGGCGTATTTGCCGCCTTTATGAACTCCGCCGCCGTAGTCGAGCTCAAATGCAGTGCCATTGCCGCCGACGAGAGACGTACAGTATCTGAACATATCATAAGAGTCAGTCACAGCTTCCATAGACCACTTATCAGAAACGATTATCGTTTTCAGATTTGTGGAATACTCGAACATACTCTCCATATCATTGACACTGCTCGTATCAAAGCTGCTGAGGTCAAGCTCTGTGAGAACCGGACAATCGTGGAACATATCACCCATATCCACTACATTGGCTGTGTCAAAGCTGCCGAGATCGACCGAGCTGAGAGACTCGCACCAGTAGAACATATCGGACATATCAGTAACTTTGCTCGTGTTAAAGCCGCTGAGGTCGGCAGACGTGAGCGCATAGCAGTTCAGGAACAGTCCTGCCATGTTTGTGACCTTGCTTGTGTCAAAGCCTTTGAGGTCAAATGATACGAGCGCCGCACAGTTCTGGAACATTCCTGCCATATTTGTGACAGCCCCTGAATCAGCCTTGGAAAGGTCGATCGAAGTCACAGCATAGAAATCTTCAAATAAAACCGAGCAGTCCGCGGGAAGAACAGCGCCTTCCTCGGCTACAACTTTCGTAACCTTGTCGTTTTCCGCATATGCCCAAACGTCTTCCTTGATAACATCGCCCGCGAGCAGTGTGAGTACGCCGGTCTCCTCGTCAAAGCTGACTGTGGGCTTGGATTCTTTCGCGCCGCAGCGTGAGCAGGTGTGCACGCCGTTCTCGTCCCATTCGCCCCAGTCATGACCGAGGGCAGCTGTCTCAGAGCCGGATATTATCTTCTTTTCGCCGCAGAAAATACACTCGTAGTAAGAGTAGCCGTCCTCTGTGCAGGTGGGTTCGAGGGTCTGTATGTGCTCTTCATTGTATGTATGGAACGACGGACAGCCGCTCTCCCATGCATAGTTGAAGGCGAGAGTGCCGAACATTGCTGTCGGATCCTTGGGCTTGATGAGATAGTTGCCGGTAACGTAATAGTCGCCTGAGCTTCTTGATGTGGGCTTGGTCTTGTAGATATAGAGCACATCAGTGTCAGCCTGAGTGTATGTCTTAGAACCGTTCTTTATCTCGAATGTGGGGTATTCGGAATTAGTGATGTAGTATGTAACGCCGTCGCGCACCTGTGTTACAGGTGTTTCGCCGTCTATCTTCGTAACGGTGTATGCGCTGAGGTCGTCCATTGAACCGTCGAAGGTCACGTTGTCGTACTTGTTCGCGTATGTTTCCGCGCCCGAGCCCGCAACACCATGGAGAGTTACGGCATAAGGCTTCTCGCTCTCGTCCAGCGTAACGCCTGTATTGTCGCTGTTGCCGAAGTTCATGGCTGACATAGAGTCATAGGTGAGCGAGGGCGGGAGATACAGGTCTGTGAACTGTGTCACGAACTCGTCATCGCGCAGGAGCTTTGTGCCCCACATCTCGAATGCGTTTTCGCCAATGAATGTAACTCCGTCCGGAACAATGAGCGATTTTAGACCGCTGTTCTGGAACGCGCAGTAGCCGATAGTCTCGACAGTATCGGGAATGTCCAGCGACTGGAGATCGTATGTGTAGCTGAAAGCGCCCGCAGGTATCTCCTTGAGGTTTGCAGGGAGCTGTACCGTTTCAAGCTCGGGAGACAAACAGAACATATACTTCGTTATCTCGCAGTCGGGGTCAGTGAACTTGACGTGCTTTACGCCCTGGAATCTATGCTCGCCGAATTCAAAGTATTCGCCGTTGCCGTATCTGAGATTCCATTTGCCCTGTATCTCCACGGTATCAACGGAATTGTAGTATTGCTCCTTCATATAAGCGTAGTCGTTTGATTTATAGCTGTAATAGCCGTAGCTATCATCCGTAGATAAGCCGAAGAGCTGGAAGTTCATAGAGATAGGCTCGTCAGGCAGGCGCCATGTGAAGTTCGGTGTGAACACTACCTTTTGGATGTCACAGTTCTGGAACCAGTATGCAGACGTCGCTTCCTTGTCCCACCTTGCCTCGCCGTTGATAGTCAGCGTGCCTGTGAGGTTTACATTGTGCATGAATGTGTTATACAAAGTGGGCGCGCCGTTGACAGTGATATTCTTCAGCTTGCCGTTGTTGAATGCATAAGATGAGACTGTGGTAACAGTTGAGGGGATAGTAACGCTGAGGGCGTCGTTGTTCAGATCATTGAACGCATAATGACCGATAGTATCTATCTCCGCGGGGATAGTATAGCTGTCGCCCTCCTTTGCGGGCGGATACGCCGCGAGAGCCTTGTGTGCAGTCTCGTCAAGGGTGTAATCGCGGCAGAGCACGCCGTCTATGGCGTAGTAGCCCTTTACCTGATCGTCCGCAACGACGTATTCGGTCAGCGTGGGAATGTACTCATAGGGGTTCTCAGTCATATTCTTGGTGACATAGCCCGTTGTGAGGGCTGTGTCCTTGAAGGCGACATCGCCGACAGTGGTGAGTGCAGAAGTATTGATGTCATCCGGCATATTCAGAGTTGTAAGAGAAGTACAGCCGTTGAACGCATTTGAACCAATGTTCTCAGTGGAAGCAGGAATGTTTATCTCCGTCAGAGATGAACAGCCATTAAATGCACTGTTTCCGATTGACGTAAACACATCAAATTTCGATACTGGGCTTATATTGAACGTTGAAAGGTTCGTACAGCCGTTGAAAGCGCCGTCCTTTATCTCAGTGAGCGCCATATGCGTTGCTGTGGTGTTTAAATTTGAGTTTGAAAGTGCTTCTGTTCTGAAAGTTACGGACTGTAATCCGGTACAGCCGGAAAAAGCATATCCGCCGATATACTCTACCGAATCAGAAACAGTAAGTTTCTGAACATTAGAAGAACCGCTCATTTTAGCGTCATTTCCGATGTATGATACTCTGTATATCGTTGTTCCGTCCATGTAAGGAGCAGGGACGGTATATGATGTATACCCGCTCTTGAAGCCGGTGATACGATACTTGTACTCGTTAGAACTGCTCGAGACATAGCTCCAATCAAAGTATTTGTTCAGATAGCCAAAGAATGTGCTTGAATCAGTCGAAACTTCATTGCCAAGGCTGCTGAATTTCGCTGAGAACTTCTCCTTAGCCGCACTCGCAGTAATACTGCTCATCTGCGGCACAGCCTTCGGGAAGTAGCCAGCGCTGTACGAGAACATCGTCACGGCAGCCAGTACTCCGGCTGCCAGCTTTTTAAGATCCATATCAATTCCTCCTTATCCTTTTATGAGACGGTACGCCATAAGCTCTATGCCGCCGTCGGTCTGCTTTATCTCCACCCACGGAGAGATCTCCTCGCCGAGCACCTCGCCCTTTGCGCCGGAATTATAGAACAGCTTGCCGTCCTCTTCCTTCCACGCCTTCTCCTCGAGCACCATAGTGCTGTCGTCGTAGAGTTTGAGCTCGCCGGAAGCCAGCGCCTCGTCGATCTGCTCCTTGGTGATGTTGTCGGGTATCGGGAAGAGCGTCAGGGCCTTGCCTTCCTCGGTGAAGAGGTAGCTGTACGAAACAGACTGCTTCTCGTAGTCTTCAAGACTGTCGTCTGCCATGATGTCGGCAGCGGTGCGCCAGTCAAGCTTGAACGTTGAGCGGTTGAGCACCTGTGCCTCCGCAACGTTCCATTTCCCGATGATGTTCATGCCAATTCCTCCTATATCTTATACTTTTGCAATTTTAAACATATTGAAGATGATGAAACTGTCGCTGTCGGGGACTATTTCCTGCCAGTCATTCTCGCCATCCTCTACTGCCGCGACGAAGAGCTTTCCGCCCTCCTCCTTCCAGTCAGAAGTCTGACCGATGACGTACTTGTCATCGTAGCTCTCGCCATCGCCGCCGACTATCTCCTTCAGCATGAGCTGGAGGCACTTGCCGTCCTCGCGGAAAAGGTACATACCCTGTGCCATTATCTTTTGCATGGGGTGGATGCTCTCGTCCGCGAGTACGTCCTCTACGGTGCGCCATGTCTGCTTGAAGCTCTTGTCCATGGCGTTCATATCTGTTATCTTCCAGAGGCCTGTAATACTCATGCTGACCTCCTTACGCCCACGGGTCTGCACTCTCGGGCTGCCTTATATCGGAGAGCAGGAACTGCTCCCAGAGGTACCACTTGCCGTCCTTCGCCTGCCTGAGCTGTACATATCTCGGCGAATCCGCTCCGCCGGACTGTATGAACAGCTTTGCGTAGCCCTTGTCCTGATAAGAATACGGATTCTCGAAGACCCTGATCCTGTAGGGCTGTGCGGGCTGGTAGTCGTTGGCGGGGGTAGCACCTGTGAAGTATGAGCGGGGGACGTAGTCCTTGTCCATGAAGCGGTCGCGAAGGAACTGCTTATCCTGTCCCGAAAGCGGCTGAGGTCCCTTGAGGAAGCCCAGCATCTCGAGCGAGATGTCGGCGCTCTTCGGGTATACACACAGTGCCGCGACAGTCAGTGCCGCTGTATCGAATGCGGAAGTCAGCTGTGCCTGAGGCAGTGCCTTGAATTCCTCGAGAGTTTCGGGCAGTTTGTCGAACTGCACCTCAACGGTCTTGTTTGCTGCCTTCTGCACGGCGCCTGCGATGCTGCCGGCTGCTCCACTGAGACCGCCTGTTGCAGCACTCGCCGCATTTTTTAGCTTGTCAAATAATCCCATAATTGCCCTCCTTGAAGATGTTTTGTCATGGTAGTATTTACCCACTATAATTATACATCATTTATCCGAATAATGGTATGTACAAAAGTACAGTTGCAGTACAGAAAAATGCACACAATTACTCACTGTATTTGTTGGACGTGCACAAATGGGCGGTTTCTTTCTTGATTGTCCTCACAGAACAGTGCTATGATTAGATATATCATTGAAGGAAGGCGGTCATGCTGGGCCTTACAAGGCAAAAAAAGAGGCACATACTCATCTCGGTATGCGCCGTGCTCCTCGGAGCGAGCTGAAAAAAGAGTTCCCCGGCGTGAAGATACTCCTCGCAACGTCGATGTTCGAGCTCACATATATCCGCCGCGCGAGGGCAGGCGGGATAGTCATAAATGACAACGGCTGAGAGGCACGCTCCCGCAGCAGCTGTATAACGTGAAAAAGGCGACCCGAAAGGGTCGCTTTTTCTTCGTGTTGAGAGAAAGGGATGAAGCGTCTGTGGGATACTGTTATTATTTTTTGCGTATATTGACTTTCTGCCAGATATATGGTACTATGAAAGTGGATAATATGTTCCGTTCACCCACTCTTTCACAAGGGAGGCGTATACTATGAAATGCAGAAAGATTCTTGCGGCGGCTGCGGCGATGTCAGTCGCATTGACGTCTGTTCTGTGCGAGCCGTGCCGGGACGTTATGACGGGCGTGGTATCTGCGGCGGCGTCTCAGTCTGAGATGTATATCTACAGACCCGATGATGTCCAGCTGCAATATACTATCAGCAACGGTGAGGCGGTCGTACACGCGATCTCAGCTTCGTCTATGACCGGGGAATTCGTTATCCCGTCAGAGCTGAATGGCTGTCCCGTCACGACTATCGCTGAGGACTGCACAGTCACTATGAGTCTTTTAGAGGGGCTAGTTATCCCTGAGAGCGTTGAGCGCATACTCTCAAAGCAGTTCATTCTTTACCGTGGAGACGAGCAGCGCTGGGTGCGCATCGAGAATGCTGACATCTATATCCCGGAGGTGCATTACGTCTTCGGTCAGAAATTGACCGTATTCGGCAAGTCAGGCTCGACTGCCGAGAGATATTGCAGCATGAATGCTCAGGACGGCATACGGTTCAAGGATTACGAGAAGATTGTGACGTTCGGTACGCTCTCGGGCGTTATCTCGGACAGCGGCGTGATCATTACCGGCTGCGATAAGAGCGCAGTGAATGTCGTTATCCCCGACGAGATAAAAGGCATTCCCGTTACTGCTATCGGTATATACGCTTTCGCCGACTGCACCGCCATGGAGAGCGTCTATATCCCCGACACCGTTACTGAGATAGGCGATATTGCCTTCTCGTACTGCACCTCGCTCACTGATGTAAGACTGCCTGAGGGACTGAAAACTCTTCCGTCGGGCTGCTTCCAGCATTGTAAAGCGCTGACCAAAATTACTCTCCCCGACAGCATAACCACCATAGAATCCTCATTCTATGACTGTTCCGCGCTGGAAAGCGTGGATTTCCCGGACAATGTGACATCCGTAGGCAGCGGGATGTTCAATAACACTCCGTTCAAGGAGAACAACACTGACGAGAACGGGCTGTTCATCGTCAAGGGCTGCCTCCTCGACGCCACTGCCTACACCGGCGAGGAGCTCGTCGTTCCCGACGGCGTCAGGTGCATAGCGGATAGTGCTTTCTCCGGAAGCGAAACTCTGAAAACTGTCGTCATTCCCGACTGCGTCGAAATTATCGGCGAGTACGCATTCAGGGGCTGTGAGGCGCTGACATCGGTCACCCTGCCGGATACGCTAACTGAGATCCGCGAGGGGACGTTTGAGCGCTGCACGTCACTCGCTTCTGTGGATATACCCTCCGGGCTCAAAATGATCGATGCCTACGCTTTCAATGACTGCTGGAAGCTCGGCAATGTGACCTTCCCCGATACGCTCACAGAGATCGGGTACAGGGCGTTCATGGACTGCGCGTCGCTCACTGAGATCACTCTGCCGGGCAGCCTGATCTCTGCCGGCAACGCCTTCACAAACTGCACAGGGCTGAAAAAGGCCGTATTGAGTGACGGCATAAAGGAGGTCGGATACGGATCCTTTTCCGGCTGTACTTCGCTGGAGGAATTAGTCCTGCCGGAGACTGTTCAGACGATAGGAGGCTCGGCGTTCGGGAACTGCACCTCGCTCGCTGAGGTGACTATCCCCGAAAAGAACGGCATGGACATCAGCCGCACCTCTTTTTGGGGAACGCCGTGGTATGAAGCGTTCAGCGAGGGGAAGGAGCTCGTCATCATAAACGATATCCTTGTGGACGGTACAAAGTGTACGGGCGATGTCGTCGTTCCCGACGGTGTGGCAGCAATAGGCGGTGAGGCTTTCAAGGGCTCGGAAGTGACCTCTATCACCGTGCCCGACTCCGTTCAGCGGTTCGGCGGCTACTGCTTCTACAGCTGCAAAAACCTTACTGAGTTCACTATCCCCGACGGTGTCACCGAGATAGCACGAGGTATGTTCTACGTCTGCTCGTCCTTGAAAAAGGTCGATATTCCGGAGAGTGTTACAGCGATAAGGAACGGCGCTTTTGAATTCTGCGAAAGCCTGACTGAGGTTACTGTTCCCAAAAATGTCAATACTGTTGAAATGGCATTCGACTACTGCGATAAACTCAAAAAGATAACCTTTGAGAACCCCGACTGCCTTATACTCGGCGACGGCGAGAACTTCCTTCTCATGCCTCAGGATACGACGGTCTGCGGGTATGCGGAGTCCACTGCGTATTACTACGCTTACTCGAGCCGCAGGGGATTCGAGTTCCTGACTATTCCGGGCGATGTCAACGCGGACACTAAGGTGAATGTCGCTGACGCGGTGTGCGTTCAGAAGTGGCTGCTCGGAGACGCGAGCATAGAGCTCAGGGACTGGAAGGGCGCCGACCTCAACGGGGACGGCGTGCTGGATATTTTCGACCTAATCGCGATGAGGCAGGCGCTTCTGGATACTGAACAGCAATGATTTTTCAATGACCGCTGCGGGGAGACCTGCGGCGGTCTTTTTCTGTCTCCGGCGGGGAGCGGGCTGCATGACAGTGAAAGTGGTTCCCATTTTGTCCACCAGAAATTACTTTTATGGGTTGATATTCCGGTGCGGGCGATGTATCATGTGGAGTGAGAAGAAATGATCCCCCACAGGAGGTTAATATGAAGTTATCAAAGATAATAGGAGCAGTAATGTCTGCGGCAGTGCTCGCGCAGTCCGTCCCTGCAACAGATGCGGGCGCTGTGCCAGCGAAGTACACTGCAATGCGTGATATCACGACCATGGAGCTCGTGCGCGATATGGGCATAGGCATAAACCTCGGAAATACCTTCGAGGCGTGCCCGGACTGGTACGGCGACGACTGGATAAAGCAGTGGAGCGAGGGCAAGCCCAATAACTACGAGACTGCATGGGGAAGTCCCGTGATAACAAAGGAAATAATACAGGGAATGGCTGACGAGGGATTCGGCGTGCTGCGTATACCGGTCGCGTGGTCGAATATGATGGAGCACGACGGCACCTACACTATTAATCCTGAGTACGACGCGCGCGTCCACGAGGTCGTTGACTGGACGCTCGAGAGCGGTATGTACTGTATCATAAATATCCACTGGGACGGCGGCTGGGTAAATAAGTTCCCCGAGGATAAGGACGAGAGCATGAAGCGCTACGCGCATATGTGGGAGCAGATCGCCGACAGCTTCAAGGATTACGGCGATTACCTCATGTTCGAGTCGCAGAACGAGGAGCTCGGCTGGGAGAGTATCTGGAATCCGTGGGGCGGTACCGACGGCAAGGCTGAGTCCTATGCTCTCGTGAACGAGATCAACCAGAAGTTCGTGGACGTCGTCAGAAGCTCCGGCGGAAACAACGCTGAGCGTCATCTGCTCATATCCGGCTATAACACAGGCTTTGACCGCACCTGCGACCCTCTCTTCAAGATGCCGAACGACCCAGCAGGCCGCATGGCGGTGTCCGTTCATTACTACACTCCCGCTGGCTTCGCTATCCTTGAGGACAAGGACGAGACATGGGCGAAGGCGCGCTCCACATGGGGCACTGACGCGGACTTCCGCGAGCTCTATGAGCAGATGGACATGATGAAGACAAATTTCATCGACAAGGGCATACCGGTCATCGTGGGTGAGTACGGTTGCCCGACTAAGGGCAAGGATCCGGCTTCGGTAAGGCTGTTCCTCAGCTCGGTCTGCAAGGCGGCGTATGAGCGTCAGCTCTGTCCGGTGCTGTGGTCCACTCCGGATTCCAAGCAGGACGACGGGACGGTCATCAAGGGACACTACGACCGCTCTGCCTGCAGGCTCAACGATCAGGAGCTGAAGGTGCTCTTCAACCAGATCTGCGACAGCTCCGGAAAGCACAGCGCTCCCGCAGTTGGCGACGTCAACGGTGACGGTGAGTTCAATGTGTCGGACGTCGTGACCTTGCAGAAATGGCTGCTCGCTGTTCCGGAGACGGAGCTCGCGGACTGGGAGGCAGCTGACCTGAGCGGGGACGGAGTTCTCGATGTCACTGATCTCTGTCTGATGAGACAGCTGCTCGTGAATGGCTGAATACAGCCGGATGCTGCGATGTGTCGGAGCGTACTAAATGGAAAGTTGGTTCCTTTGGGACAGATCAGAAAAGAGCCGCACTGTGGTGCGGCTCTTTTTTGTGTGTTGTTCAGCTGATGCGGGTCACGCTGCATTGAGCTCGGCGATGAAATCAGACATCGTGAGCGCGGCGTTCTCCGCTTTTTCTGCGTTGAATACGAGTATCAGCGATGCGTCTACTGAATCCACCATTCCGTCGCCGTTGATATCGCTGCGGGAGAGCTGCTCGTCTGTGAGGAACTGCTCGCCCTGCGTTGCGCCGGCGTTGTGGACAAGTATCATCGAGGAGTCAACGGAGTCTATGAGTCCGTCGCCGTTGACATCGCCGAGGTTCTTGTTGTCCTTGGGTTCGGGTATCTCGCCCGCTTCAAGGACTCTGAGGGCTGAGGTCTGTGCCGCGCAGGCTGTTCCTGCGTAGCTGAGGGCGTCTGCGGTGACATTCACTTGCGCGCTCGTGAGGTCTGTGCCGGGAGCGGCGGTAAGGGTGAATGTCATGGAGGCGTTGGTGGAGTTGCCCTCCTCCTTTATTGCCTTGACTTCGGCCGGGATAATGTTTCCGTCGGAGTCGGTGAGGCAGAGGCTGTCAGAGGTCACGGTGGCGTCGAGCATATGCTTCGAGAATGTCACCATCGCGGTGTTCCCGCAGCTTCCTGCGTCCTTGATGACTGCGGGCAGCTTGCTCGTCATGTTGATGTTGATGCCGACCTGCACGGGGAGTACAGGCAGCCACTCGGACTGCGCGTCATCGTATCCGTCAGCACTCAGACGTACCTGCCACATTCCCTCGGGAACGTCCCATGCGAACCAGCCTGAGCTGTCGGTTATCTGCGGGTTGAGCTGGTCGTAGTCCCCAGCGTTCCACAGGACGGCGTTTCCGCTCTCGTCCTGATAGTATATCTGCGCCGTCACTCCCTCGATCGGGTTCGATGGCAGGAATTCGTAGGCTATGCCGCTCGGGTCTATCAGCGTGTTTAAGTTCGCGGGAGGAGTTGCGGCATATGCCTCCTTTCGCAATCTGTTGTCCACCCAGTCAAGCATACTGTTCGCTATCAACGCGATTATTCCGACCACAAGACCGATCAAAAGCCCCACAAGTAAAGGTACGCCAACTGTCAGTGCTTCGAGTAAAACAATGAAACCTACGACCAATACCGCAGCAGCGACCATCACTCGTGCAAGGAAGCTGCCGCATAGCAGGGCTTTCAGCTTTAATGCCTGCTTCTGCACCTCCGGGTTCTTTGAGAAGTTTATCTGCTCCCAGATGTCATTGATGTCGATGCCTTTGTGGTAGAGATCCCAACCAGTTTTTATAACATTAAAGAGATATGCAACAACACTTCCGACCGAAGCAGCGCCTTCCAGTGCTTTTTTTGATGCCCACTCGATTATGCCTGAAACTGATAAGTCGGTGGCCTGACCGAGAATAAATTCCAACGATGCCGAGAATACCTGAACGCATATCTGCGTTGCACCTGTCTTTACGTCGCGGTAGAGGGTTATGCAGCCTTCCTTCATTTTATTGCCGCAGGATTCAAGATATTCAGAGGCACTCTCGGCACCTAATGAAAGATTGAGAGCTATCTTATCCGCAAGACCAAGGCTTTCGTCATCTATCGGCATAACATAGACTTCGTATATGGAGTTCTCGTCCATAACGATCTTGAATGGCGATCTTTCGAGCCTGAATGTGTCGGCTGCGTTTATCATGTCGTTGCCGGTGTAGGTCGTGCCGTCGATAGTCAGCTCGGGGAGGGTTGCTGTGACCACGTTGATCGACGGGAGCTCCGTGCTCTCGGAGCCGTTCCTCTTGTTCGACGCATTGCTCAGGAGCGCGAGCTTGGAGGGTTTGCTCAATGCGGGGGTGATGTTTCCGTTGTTGGCGACGAAGCGTACTGCGAGCATATTCTCGTTGTTGACTTCCACCTGCATGGGATATGCGTCGAGGAAAGCCTGTGTGACGGCGTCGCTCTGAGAGGAGACGATGTCGCCGAATACCTGCTTGCCGCCCTCGGTGGCGATGGAGGTGTTGCCGTCGTCGTCGGTGCTGACCGTGAGCTCCATGTCCTGTTCCTTCGGGACTGCGAGGACGTTCAGCTCGCCCGGGATACGGGTATCGAAGTAGCCCTCGCCCTTCCATGTGCCGGTGGCTTCGCTGTATTCGAGGTAGATTATCGACGTATTGCCGTTGGTCGTTGACGATATGCCTACCTGTGAGCAGTCGTTGTCGCTGAGGGTGACCTCAAAGCCGACGGGTCTGTTGGGGTTGTACGCGAGGTAGGGTCTCTCTCCGTACTTGAAAGCGCCGGTGATGTCAAGCTCGTAGGCGGTGTGGGCGTTATTGTGGTAGAGCACGACCTTCTCGACGTCTACGACGCTGAAGCTGCACTCTACGGACTGCTCGGCGGACTTGGTGTCGCCGGACTGTGCGTACAGCCTGAGCGTATCGCCGTAGTCGGCGGGAGCGGTCACGGTCGCGGAGAATCTGCCGGTGTAGGGATTGGGTGTGGCTGTTGCGGCAGGCTCGCCGTTGAGGTAGATAGTTACGTCTGAATCCGGGGAAGCGCTTCCGAAGACGCTGAACTCTGCCGTGCCGTCCTTGACGCCTGTTCTTGCGGGGACGGTCAGGGTGACAGGCTCCCAGCCCTTGGAATCGTTGTTTACGGGGATAGTCTTCCAGTAGGTTTTGTAGCCGTTGGTGTAATATACCTCTAATGTCACCTCGACGGTGGTGTCGGCGTTTGCCTTGGGCTCGGTGCTGAAACGGAATACGCCCATTTCAGTTCCGTCGGGTATGGTGTAGTTGGTGCGGTAGAAGTACTGCTCGAGCTCGTCTTCTCTCAGTCCTACCGGCAGGCTGCGGGCAACTATGGGGTTGCTGTCCTTGGTGCAGACCTGTATGTTACCGTTCTTGTAGATGTCCTTGAAAACGGGGTTGAGCGAGAAGTAAACTGTGTAGTTTATGATGCCGCCCTCGCCGGTGGTGCTCTCGATGCGGTTCACGAACGTTCCGGAGGCGTCATAGGGGATAACGCGCTCGTCGAACAGCGAATAGCACTCGTTGAAGGTGTACCTTGCGAAGTTTTCGTTGGGGAGGAGATAGCCAGGCTCAAACGGCATATCGAGCGTTTTAAGGCTGTAGCAGCCGCTGAATGCGCTTTCGCCGAAAGTTGTGACGGAAGCGGGGATATGCGCTGTTTCGAGCTGCTTTGCGTTCAGACACGCGTGCTCGGGTATCGTTACGGTGCCGTCCTCGAACCATACTTCGCGCAGTCCGCAATTAAAAGCGTTGTTATCTATCGTGGTGACGGACTTGGGTATGGTGATCTCAGTGAGGGCGGAGCAGCCCTCAAATGCGTAGGCGTCGATCTCTTCGAGATTCGGAGGGAGCTCGACGTCGTGGAGGCTTTCGTCGAATGCAAATGCTCCGTTGCCTATCACGGTGACGGAATCAGGGATATTTACCTTTTCAAGGTTAGGACAGTACTTGAACGAGATGTAGCCTATCTTTTCGAGAGTCTCAGGGAAGACGATCTCGGTGAGAAGGTCGCAGTATGCGCAGCAGCACGAGGGTATCTCGGTGATACCGTCCGCA
Source organism: Ruminococcus sp. (assembly GCA_016288815.1). Taxonomy (GTDB): domain Bacteria; phylum Bacillota; class Clostridia; order Oscillospirales; family Ruminococcaceae; genus Ruminococcus. The sequence goes on along the minus strand of JAEELF010000041.1, from coordinate 54,369 downwards.
AAGGTTATCTTTTGCAGGCTCGTACAGCCATTGAACAGGTAGGCTGTGTCATTGTTCTCGATAGCGGTAATGCCCGCGGGGACGTATGCTTCCTGCAGGCTGGTGCAGCCGCTGAAGAGGTATGTGCCTATCTGGCAGCCGTTCTCGGGGATATGCAGGTTTTTCAGCGACTCGCAGTAGCAGAATGCGGAGGCGCCTATGGTGGTCACGGTATCGGGGATATCCGCGGTCACGAGTCCCTTGCACTCGATGAAGGCTCTTTCGCCTATCTCGGTGATGTCGCTGGTCCAGTCGATATTTACGAGCTTTTCAGCGCCGCTGCATAAGCGGTCGGGTATCTTAGTGAGGCCGGGCTCGAAGTGTATCGTTTCAAGTGAAGATCCGCTGAAAACACTGTCTGCATAGGTTATCTGCGCGGGGACAGTGAATTCCTTGATACCGGTCGCACTGCCGAAAAGCCGGCTGCCGAGCGAGGTAACGGAATCGGGGATATTAATGGTCGTGACGTGTTCAGTCCACGAACAGAGACCGTTTGCGATAGCTTCTGTGCCGTCTGCGATATTGACAGTCTCGATGTATGATTTGTCAAGCGGTGACCAGACTTCGTTAACGGTAGTGGGGATAGTTATCTCCTTCAGGTTCTCGCAGCCCTCGAATATACGGACGTTCAAAACCTCAACGCCCTCTGGGATAGTAACAGAGGTGAGCGATTTGCAGTCTGTGAACATATAGTTGCTGATTTTCTTGAGGGTCGACGGAAATACAAAAGATGTAAGATTATCGCATTTTCCGAAAGCAGAGCTCCATATCTCCTCAACGCCCTCAGGGATAACGACATCAGTCAGACCGTCGCAGTCGTAGAAGGCCTCGTTCTCAATGATCCTGATAGTTGAGGGCAGCTCGAGCGAGGTCAGAGCATCGTCATAAATGAACGCCTCATATCCGATAGTCGTAACGGAAGAGGGGATAACGAGGTTTTTCAGCTCGGGAGCATTGTACGCGCAGTAGTCCGGGATAGCTTCGAGACCGTCCTCGAAGATAAGCGTTTCTATGCATGAATCTGAAAGGGTGCTTATAGTGCCTACGCCGTAGAAGTTTGAGCAGCTCATGCCGTTCTTGGGGAAGCCCTTGGGGATAGTCAGTTCCTTGAGGCTTTCACAGTCCTCGAACACACGGTAGCTCAGCTCCTGTATGCCGTCGGGCAGATCGATCGAGGTAAGACCGGTGTTACTGAACGCGCCCCAGCCGATATAGGTGACGCTTTCAGGGATAGAAATGCTCGTCAGCAACGGCATATCCTCGAAGGCTCCGCTGCCTATGGCATTGACGGTCATGCCGCCTGCTTCCGAGGGTATGATGAGCGAGGTAACGGACTCCTTGTCGCCGGTCCAGCCGGTGATCGAGACCCTGTCGTCCTCGATCTCGTAGGTGAAGCCGTTCGGGGTCTCGCCCGTGATCTTGTCCTCCGCATTAGCGAAGAAAGTTCCGTAGGGGAAGACCGCTATCTCGGCAGTGAACGCCATTACCGAAGCGGTAACGGCGGCTATGATCTTTTTTGTCATGTACAGCACCTCCGGATAATGTCAAGCCTGTGTTGACTGTTTTGTAGTATTATACCACGGCAGGAAGTGTATGTCAAGGACATTTTGTGAATTTATAATTAAATCATACGATTGATAAAAACACAATATTTGCCGGAATCTTCGACAGTCAGACTGTATATGCACTGCGGGGCGCGTGTCTTCGGGAAACGGAGAAGTAGTGTCAATGATTAACAAAAAATTAACACACTCTCGCGACTTTTGTGCTACAATGTATAAAATGAGACTTTGGGCTGGGAAATGCTCCGTATGGAAGATGAAATGCGCTAAATGTCTGCGTTATGCACAAATCCATGCGTTCTGATTTGTGCATACATACAAAGTTTGCGGGCTGATGTCAGAACTCGGCATTTTTACGACATTACATATACAAAGGGACATTTTGTCCCGTCGAAAAGGAGTGATATTTATGTTGAAAAAACGATTTGCAAAGCTGATATCATGTGCGGTCTCGGGTGCGCTCGCGCTGAGCTCCCTCATCGTACCGCAGGTCAATGTCAGTGCGGACGAGCTGCGCGAGGAGACTGTCGTGACCTCCGCAGCCGCAGAGCCCGACACTTCCGTATCACAGACTACCACTGCACCGACGCCAGAGGGCTTTACCACAACTACCACCACCGCCCCGCAGGACGTCCCGCAGGAGACCGGCGTCGGATTCAGGGTCACCGTTGTGGATGGCGGCTCATTCCAAGTATATGAAGACTATGAGCCCGTCCCCGGAGTTGAGATGAAGTTCATCAAGATAACGGGCTATGATTCGCCAGATGAAGCCGTTAAATCCGGTAACTACGAGGTGCTCGACGAATGGACGAGCGATGACTTACGGTTATACGGGCACGTGACGCCGCTTATGACAAGGGAGCAGATAGATGAGAATGCGTTCTACTGTCTGTATGCGCCCGAGCTGCCCGAGGGGTGGGTCTATTTCAAAGAAGTATATGACGGCGAAAGGTATACCGATGTAGAGCAGGACTATGTGCTCTCTCCGAATCTGCTCAACCGGCTCCCTCTTGGAGATCTGCCTGAATACTATGTCTATCAGTATAGAGTAGAACTCAGACATTATGACTACGTTCCGGAGTCGTATCCGGCGGAGGGGACGTTCTCGATCGACCTGACTGTATTTGATATGTATACATCAGAGAAGATAGACGTAGCACAGTTCTTGCTTACAAAAGGCACCTCCGATGAGCGTGTGGTCGAATTCGAGACGGAGAACGGTACGGCTCATGTAGACGGTATCCCATATTGTTTCTGGCAAAAATCACAGAACTATTCACAACAGTTTAAACTGAAGCTGAGGACTGTTACCGGTTTCTATGTTGGAGTGAAAGACTTCGTTCTCAATGCTAATGCGCTCAGCTGCGAGAGCCCGAATATCGAGCTGACCGCCTATATCGACAGCACGAAAGTTGGCGAGCCTGTCACGACTATCCCCGGCACGACTACCACACAATATTTTTATACATATACTAACACCTATACCACGACAGCGGTCGATAAGTCATTCACTGGCGAGCCCGACGCATACTATTTCGTCGGTGTCGATATCTACCCGACCACTGTTGCCTATAACAGCGGGGATACGCTCGACCTCAGCGGGCTGCGTCTGAAATGCGACGTCGCGGAGCAGGTCAGCGATGACCCCAGGGACGGGTATGTGCATTCGACGTGTAATATCTACCCGAACTTCGACCCCGATGAGGTCACGGAGTACAGCAGCCAGAACAGTATAATGCTCGAGGCGGAGGACGGCACTTTTTATAATTACGATGAGATGCCCGGGCTCCCGGACGGCGGGTATGTCGTGTGGGTCGGAGTGCTGGAATATCTGGGGCTGTATGATGTGATGTTCCGGTACGGAATATCAATTGGTGACGCTGAGGTGCCGGCCATCACCACTGCGACGTCTACGAGAGTTCCGGCTGACGTTACTGTTTCTACGACAACTTCTACGACAACGACAGTCAGTCATGGGGCCGTTACCTCGACTGTATCGACTCCCGGGTCAGCTCCTGTTCCCGGCGACGCCAACGGGGACGGTGAGGTGAATATGGCTGACGCGGTCGCGATAATGCGCTCGCAGGCTGACCCTGATGAGTTCTCGCTCACCGCTCAGGGCAGGCGAAATGCCGATGTTTCCGGCAGCGGTGACGGCGTGACCAATGCTGATGCCCTCGCGATACAGCAGTATGAAGCGGGTATCATCACGATCCTGAAAAATACGGAATGACAAATAGCCGCGCTTTTATGAGCGCGGCTTTTCGCATAAGGGTAGACAAGCGGCGGAGAACGTGGTATAATTGTAAAAAACAGCGGAGGTAAGCTTATGAACCAGCATACAAGATTCAATCTGCCGATATGCCTCGCCGTAGAGGAGGACGCATTCTTCCACACCGACGAGATAATTAGGCGGTATATCCCAGATATGATAGGTCAGAAGACTGTCATCGTTTCCGAGCAGTTTCTCATCGACATCTACCGCGAGAAGATCGACGACATAAGCCGTGATTTCGGCGGCGCTGAGATCATCGCCATGAACAGCGCGAGCTTTGACGAGGCTGTCGCTATCGCGAAGAAGGTCTGCATGGAGGAGATAAAGGTCATCATCGGCTTCGGCGGGGGACGTGTCCTCGATACGGCGAAGTACGCAGCCCACATCAGCAAGGCGGTATACATCTGTATGCCGAGCTCGCTGAGCAATGATTCCCTTGCGTCGCCGTTCGCGGTCCTCGAGACCGTCGGCAGCACGCGCAGGACGCTCGACTGCAAGATACCTACGGCGATAATCGTCGATACGAACATGATAAACAACGCCCCTGAGGGGCAGACGCTCTCCGGTATCGGCGACACGATCGCCAAGCACACTGCCCTCTATGACTGGAAGCTGTCTGCGGCGAAGTCTGACTCGCGGGTGGACGACTTCGCCTATGCGCTGAGCCGCATGAGCTACGATTCGGTCTACCACTGCGATGAGAAAAATATGAAGAGCCGCGTCTTCATACGCATTCTCTCACGCGCGCTCGTCATGGGCGGTCTCGCAATGGAGATAGCGGGGTCGTCGCGGCCGTGCAGCGGCAGTGAGCATCTCTTCGCGCACGCTATCGAGGAGTTCTATCCCGATGTGAAGATTTCCCACGGGCTTGCCGTTGCGCTGGGAACAATCCCCGCGTGTATCTTTCAGGGACAGTCTCCGGACGGGCTGCTCGATTTCTTCAGGACCTACGGGCTGGACATCTCCCCGAAGTCCTACGGTATCACTGAGGAGATGTTCGCGGATATGTGGGAAAAGGCACGCACTGTGCGTCCCGGCAGGATAACCGTTCTCGACGATGTGAAGCACGACAGGGTGCAGCTTGGCGAGATCTACGCAAGAATGACGGAGGGCAAATGAAAAAGGGTCTTATTTTTGATATGGACGGCACGCTCTGGGATTCCTCGGCGAACGTTGCCGCGGCATGGACTGAAAGAGTGCGGGAGCTCGGCTATGAGCGCCCCGAGATAACTCAGCGCGATATCATGGGGGTAATGGGCCTCACTATGGACAGGCTCGCGGATATTATTTTCGGCGACCTCCCCAGGGACGAGCGCATGGAGCTGCTCGACAAATGCTGCGAGCATGAGAACGGGTTCCTCCGAAGCCACGGCGGGGTGCTCTATCCGGAACTGGAGGAGACGTTCACCCGGCTGAGAAAAAAGTATAACCTCTATATCGTCAGCAACTGTCAGAAGGGGTACATCGAGGCTTTCCTCGACTTCTACGGCTTCTGGAAGTACTTCGACGACATCGAGTGCTATGGCAATAACCTGCTCGAAAAGGGCGACAATATAGCCCTCATCGTGCAGCGGAATGCTCTTGACAGGGCGTGGTACGTCGGCGACATTCAGGGCGACTATGACGCGACGATGAAGGCTGGGCTGGACTTTATCCACGCTGCCTACGGCTTCGGGAGTGTCGCAGAGGAGGTGCCTGAGCTTGCGGAGTTCCGGTGGCTGCCTGAGTTGATGAAAAAGTTGGATAAGTAACAAAATGGGTGCTGATTAGTCAGCCGCCCTTAACGGAAAAAGTGGGTTACCGAGCCTGAAAATATGGGCTCGGTATTTTTATGCCACGTTCCGCCAGAGGGGGCTCCCCTCCGCACCCATTGTTTTTATTTAGTTATAACGGTGAGCCCCTGTGCGCTCTCCGCAGTGAACGGCTTGTCGGTACCGGTAACAGTCACCGTGATCGTATCACCGCTGCGTACAGCCTTCACCGAAGCCGCAGGCTGAGCGTCCTTATCATAAACGACCGCCTCCGCGGTATGTCCGTCCGCGAGACCGTAAACAACGATCTTCATGTTGTCGGCGTAGTCGTACTCTGCCTTGCCCTTGTAGTCGCCGTAGACTATGATAGAATCCGGCTTTGCGTACAGCGGCATACCAAAGTAGTCGTACTTCTTTGTGTACCACGAGCCGCCCTCGAGCTGCTCGCCGGTCTGGATATCGGTCCATGTTCCGCCGGCGGGGAGGTAGAAGTCGCACACGCCCTCCTCATTGAAAACGGGGGCTGTGAGGAGAGTGTCGCCGAGCATATACTGCGTATCAACGGTCAGTGCGGCGCGGTCGGAGCTGTAGTCTACGACCATCGCCCTCATCATCGGGACGCCTGTTTTATGCGTATTTACGGCATTCGCGAAAAGGTACGGCATTAGACGTCCCTTGAGCTTCACGAAGTGGCGGGAGACGTCGCAGCTCTCCTCGTCGAAGTTCCACGGGACGCGGTAGGAGCTGTTGCCGTGGTAGCGGGAGTGAGTGGACATGAGCCCGAACGCCGTCCAGCGCTTGTAGAGGTCGGGAGTGCCGGTCGCCTCGAAGCCGGAGATGTCGTGCGAAAAGAAGCCGAAGCCGGACAGGCACAGCGAAAGTCCGCCGCGGAGGGTCTCCCACATGGATTCGTAATTGGAGAAGCAGTCTCCGCCCCAGTGTACCGGGAACTGCTGTCCGCCGACCGTCGCTGAGCGTGCGAACAGGCAGGCGTTGTTCACGCCCTTGACGTCGCGAAGAGCCTCGAAAACGGTCTTGTTGTAGAGGTAGGTGTAGTAGTTGTGCATTTTGTACGGGTCGGAGCCGTCGGAGTAGATGACGTCCGTGGGGATACGCTCGCCGAAGTCGGTCTTGATAGCGTCCACGCCGAGCTCCGCAAGTCCCTTTATCTTCGATGCGAACCACTCGCGCGCGCCGGGGTCAGTGAAGTCGATTATCGCGAGACCCGGCTGCCACATATCACACTGGAACACTGAGCCGTCCTTGTTCTTTATGAAGTAGCCCTTCTTCATGAGCTCGTCAAAGCATGGTGCCTTCTGGCTGACGTAGGGGTTTATCCACACGCAGACCTTCAGCCCTCTGTCCTTCAGGCGTGAGATCATGCCCTTGGGGTCGGGGAACATACGGCTGTCCCATTCAAAGGACGTCCACTCGAATTCCTTCATCCAGAAGCAGTCAAAGTGGAAGACGTCGAGAGGGATGTCGCGGCGCTTCATCTCGTCGATGAAGGAGTTGACGGTCTCCTCGTCGTAGCTCGTGGTGAATGAGGTGGAGAGCCACAGTCCGAACGAATATGCGGGCGGGAGCGCGGGCTTGCCGGTGAGGTCGGTGTATGCGGAGATGACGTCCGCGACGGTGTTCCCGCCGAAGATGAAGTACTCCATTTTCTGTCCGGGGACTGTGAAAGCAGTCTTGGAGACGGTCTCGCTCGCGACCTCGAAAGTAACGTTGCCGGGGTCGTTGACAAACACGCCGTAGTTGCGTGACGATACGAAAAACGGTATCGACTTGTAGCTCTGCTCGGAGCAGGTGCCGCCGTCGTTGTTCCAGACCTCGACGGTCTGACCGTTCTTCACGAAAGTGGAGAACTTCTCGCCGAAGCCGTAGATGTACTCGCCCACGGCGATGTTCAGCATTTCGCGGATATATGAGGTCTCGCCGTCGTCGGTCTTAGCGAAGAAGCGCGAGCCGGACGCGGCTGTGCGGCGGTTCTGCGTGAGCCACTCCTCCTCCTCGATGAGGGAGGTCGTGCGCCAGCCGGACTTGGTCAGAAGCTTGTCGCCGTACCAGTAGGAGATGTTCCATTCAGTTCCCTGCGCACCTATTTTTACCTTTGTGCTGCCCGATATGAGCTCATAAGAGCCATCATCGTTCTTAGTGACCTGCGGCTTGAAAGAGGCGTCCTCATAGAGGGTGAACGAGGGGGTCTTCTTTTTTGCGCCGCGGAAGTGTTCGATGGTCACCTTTATGCTGTTCGCGAGGGTGGAGGTAAATCTGACCGTTAGCATGGGTCCGCCGAGGGTCATGCCGCGGTTGCCTATCCACTGGTTCGTAGCGTAGACCGTTACCGAGCGTTCGTCCGTCTCGATGCTGTACATCTGGGTCGCGTAGTTCACGCTGTAGCCGGGCTTATTCAGCCAGAAGCCGTCTGAAATTTTCATGATAAACTCCTTTGCAGTCATGATGAGAGGTTTGACAATAATGTCATTGTATGATATAATAATAACATCAAAATGGGTATCATTCTATCAATATACGCGCAAAAACTATAACGATAATGCCAAAAATGAGGTGAGATGTATGGAAAAGCTGCCGGAGATGTCCGACGACCGCAGCCGTTACCGCGAAAATGCCGTCCATGGCACGCCGCAGTTCCCGATGAAGCTGTATATCAACAACTTTCAGTGGTACACGAACCACGTCATCGACTGGCACTGGCACCCCGAGCTCGAGTTCGCAGTCGTGCTCGCGGGGAGCGTGGACGTGTCGGTGAACGACAGCGTGTTCAGGGTGTCCGAGGGGGAGGGGTTCTTCATCAACTCCAACACCATGCACATGGAGCGTCCCGCGGAGGGCAGCCCTGAGCCGCTCATGGCGACGGTCTGCTTCATGCCAGAATTCATAGGTGACTGCGGCGGGGACCTCATATACCGCCGCTATGTCGCGCCGGTGGTCAGTGACCCGTTCCTGCGCGCTATGAAGCTCATACCGCAGATAGGGTGGCAGGGCGATATCCTTGCGAAGCTGAGGGAGATGCACGCGATGTACGGCTCGGAGGAGTGGGGGACGGAGCTCCTGCTGCGGAATACGGTCGCGCAGGTGTGGTACGTCCTTGCGGTGAACCTCCGCGTGGAGCCGCAGGATACTCAGCTCCGCGCTGCGGCGGGGCTCTCCGAGCAGAGGCTCAAGGCCATGCTTTCGTTCATTCAGGAGAATTACTCCCGCGAGCTGACTGTGGACGAGATAGCCGCTTCCGCGAACATCAGCAGGAGCGAGTGCTTCCGGTGCTTCCGCAGCATGATAAGCAAAAAGCCTGTAGCGTATCTGAACGAATACAGGCTCAAAGCCGCCGCCGAGCTGCTGCTCGGGACGGATATGCAGATAACCGAGATCTGCTTCGCGTGCGGATTCGGTCACAGCAGCTATTTCGGGAAGATGTTCCGGCAGTACTACGGCGTGACGCCGAAGCAGTTCCGCACTCAGTCGCGCAGTCTCAGCAGGTAGTAGGTGAAGTTCTGCGAATAATAGGGGAATGATGTCTCCGCGACGAGCTCGTAGTTTTCGGGCAGGCGGGGGAGTTCCCCGTTCTTCGTGCGCATGACGATGTAGTCGGTGAGCCCGTTCTCAATGTAATACTGCTGCTGCTTTTTCATCTCGCTGTAGGGGAGATTGGTCTGGCAGAAGAAGCGGCACGTCGGGAGCGTCCCCGAGACCGTGTAGAAGCCGCCGTCGAGGAAGCCGTAGTTCAGGAGGGTGGCATCGGGCGTTTCCCTTATGATCTCGGCGAATCTGTACTGCGGCATATCAGCTTTTTTGTACCTCATGAGGTAGGTGTTGCGGGAGAGGAGCCAGCACAGCGCCGCGCTTGCTGCGAGGGCTGCTGTGCACAGTACCGGGAGGGCGTGTCCGGGTATGCGGATGTGCTTCTTTGCGGGAGCTCTCAGCAGTGAGAGTGTCACCGACGCCGCGAAGGGCAAGAAAACTGCCAGAGCTAGCGGGTAGTACTGGTATGCGCGTCCGCCGCCGAACATCAGCACGAACGCTCCGCAGAGGGTCAGCAGCAGATATGCGAGCTCGCGGGTGCGCTTCTTCCAGGTGAGGAGCAGGGCGGTCAGTATCACGCAGACCGGAACTGCGGGGAGGTTTCTCCACACGGAGCGCAGTCCGCCGAGGAGGTTCGCCCACACGCTCTTGTCCGAGCTGTAGAGGAAGAGATTGTCGTAGAAATAGACCGTGAAGAGGTCGCTGAGGGAGCCGCTCACGGCGAAGACGAGCAGTATGGGCACGCTCGCTGCGGCGGCTCCGAGGAGTATGGCACCGACGGTGCGGAGCAGTCCGCGGAAGCTGTCCCTGCGGCATATGATGACTGCCGGTACGATGAAAAAACCGGCATAAAAGCCGAGCAGCGAGAACTTTATCCACAGCACGCAGCCCGAGAGCACGCCTATCGTGAAGCTCTCGCGCAGAGTCAGCGGACGGTCGCTGCGGACGGAGTCAAGTCCTGTGCAGAACGAGCTCAGAAGAAGCGGCAGGCAGAGCTCCTCGGCGCTGTCGCCGTGGCTGAATGCCCGCGAGGAGTATATCAGCAGCGATATCAGCGGGACGATGAACAGTGCTGCTCTCCCGCAGTCTCTGCGGAGTAGCTTATAGGAGCTGGTCAGCGTCCACAGGCACGCGATGACCTCGAGGAAGAACACGCCGAGGAATGTCCGCTCCGAGATGAGCGCCGCCAGCGCGTGCAGGATATACAGCAGGGGTCCCTTCTGCTCGAAGAGGTCACGGTAGGGGAGAAGTCTGTGCAGCATGGAGCGTCCGACGGTCAGGAAGCAGTTGGCGTCCACCCAGTCGTTGAACGGGTACAGCGGCGAGGACTTCGAGCATATGAGTATCGTGATGAAGGCTGCGGCGGCGAGATACAGGCGCTCCGCGGCTCTGAGCTTTGTTTCTTTTTTCATTTCTGGCTCCGGAAGAATAGGATACTCCAATCATAACACATTTCCCGGGAAATTTCAATATCTTCCGCCGATATTCCCGCGGATGTTGATTTGTCGGCGGGGATGTGGTAAAATATTGCTGTCAGGAGGCGATAACATGAGCAGGATAATGATAATCGAGGACGATGAGGTTCTGCGCGGGGAGCTGTCGCGGCTGCTTGATGATCAGGGTCACGAGACCGCGGCTGTGACCGATTTTTCGCGGGCTGCTGAGCAGATGCGCAGCTCCGGGGCGGATCTTGTTCTGCTTGACATAAATCTTCCGGGTGTGAACGGCGAGGCGCTGCTGCAGGAGTTCCGCAGGACGTCGGACGCGCCCGTGATAATGCTCACGAGCCGGACGTCCGAGCTCGACGAGGTGCTCTCGATGAGCTACGGCGCGGACGATTACATCACCAAGCCCTACAACCCCACGATACTGCTGCTGCGTATCTCTGCGGTGCTGAAAAGGTCGCAGAAGCTGCGCGTGACGGCTTCGTACCGCGGACTGAGAGTTGACCCTGCGAAGGGGATACTCGCGGACGGGGCGCGTGAGCTCGTGCTCACCAAGAACGAGATGCTGATATTCCAGATACTGCTTGACAACCTCGGCAGGATAGTAACGCGCGATGAGCTCATCACCGCGCTCTGGGACAGCAATGAATTCATCAGCGACAATGCGCTCTCCGTGAACGTCAGCAGGCTGCGTTCGAAGCTCTCCGACTTCGGCTGTGCTGACGCTATCGAGACCCGCAAGAAACAGGGGTACATACTGCTATGAGGATGAGGGATATCCTTCGCGACCGTCTTCCGGCGGCGCTCATCACCTTCGGGGCGTGGCTGCTCATCGCGGCTTTCATGGGGGCTTTCCATACGGGAAGTGCGCTGATAGCGGCGGTCACCTGTGTGTACTTCATCTCAGCGCTGAGCCGCTTCCTCTGGGACGTCCTGCGCAGGAAGCGTTTCTACGACGCTCTCGCTGAGGGCTCGGGGCAGCTCGACCGCAAGTATCTGATATCGGAGGTAGTCGAGGAGCCGGATTTCCTCGAGGGGAGGCTCACCTGCGAGGCGCTGCGTGAGGCGGGACGCTCCATGTATGAGGATGTTGCTGCGCTCAGCCGTGAGAGCAAGGCATTCCGCGAGTTCATCGAGATGTGGGTCCACGAGATAAAGCTGCCCGTTGCCGCTTTGCAGCTCATGTGCCACAACGACGACAATGTCCGGTACGCCGAGCAGCTCCGGCGTATCGACGACTACATCGAGACCGTCCTTTACTACGCGCGCAGCGGCAGCGACGGCAAGGACTACATCATCAAGGAGACACCGCTCGACCGCGTGTTCGCGGACACCGCCGTCCGGCACCGCGCCGAGCTTCAGCTCAGGGGAGTTGAGATAAAAACGGATGGGCTCGGTACTGCGGTCATGAGCGACAGCAAGTGGCTCGGATATATACTGGGGCAACTCATGGGGAACAGCCTGAAATACCTATCGCCCGACCGTGAGCCGGAGATATGCGTCCGTGCTGAGGTGCTCCCCGACAGGACGCTCCTGCACTTCCGCGACAACGGCGTCGGGATACCGGCAGGCGATCTGCCGTACATCTTCGACAAGAGCTTCACCGGAGAGAACGGGCGGACATACTCCGGGGCGACAGGTATGGGACTGTATATCGTGAAGAAGCTGTGCGGACGGCTCGGACACGGTATATCGGCGGATTCAGTCCCGGGGGAGTATACTGAGATAACGCTGTCATTCGGGAACAATGACCTCTTCCGTCCCGACGTTACAAAATCGTAACCTTGTGTAATGCTGAACCAATGATTCCCGCCGGTTTTTGTGCTATGATAGATGATGAAAGGGGCTGTTAAATATGGCATTGCTCGAGATAAGCAACATTGAAAAATACTACGGCAGCAGATCCAATATCACAAAGGCGGTGGACGATATATCGTTCAGCGTGGAGAAGGGCGAATTCACCGCGATCATGGGCGCTTCCGGAAGCGGTAAGACTACCCTCCTCAACTGCATTTCCACTATCGACCGCGTGACAGCCGGGAAGATAGTCCTCGACGGCGAGGATATCACAAGGCTCAAGGGCCGGTCGCTGAACAAGTTCCGCAGGGACAAGCTCGGATTCATCTTCCAGGACTTCAACCTCCTCGATACCCTCACAGCTTATGAGAATATCGCGCTCGCGCTCTCGATACAGAAGCGCCCTCACGACGAGATAGACAAGCTCGTGAATGAAGTCGCGGGGCAGCTCGGTATCACAGAGGTTCTGAAAAAGTACCCCTATCAGATGTCCGGCGGACAGAAGCAGAGGGTCGCCTCCGCACGTGCGATAGTCACCTCGCCGAAACTCGTGCTCGCTGACGAGCCGACCGGTGCGCTCGATTCCAAGGCGGCTAAAATGCTCCTCGAGCGCTTCAACTACCTCAACTCCGACTGCGGTGCGACGATAATAATGGTCACTCACGACAGCTTCGCTGCGAGCTATGCCTCCCGCGTCATCTTCATCAAGGACGGCAAGATATTCAACGAGATAAGCCGCGGTGACGATCCCCGCAAGCAGTTCTTCGACAAGATAATCAACGTCGTTACGCTTCTGGGAGGTGACGTCAGCGATGCTCTTTAAGCTGTCACTGAACAATATCCGCCGCAGCATCCGCGACTACGCTATCTACTTCTTCACGCTCATGATAGGAGTGGCGGTGTTCTACGTCTTCAATGCAATAGAGACGCAGACTGCGTTCCTCGAGGTCTCGAAGGATACCTCCGAAATGATAGATATCATGACGAAGGCTCTCGCGGGCGTCAGCGTGTTCGTTGCAGTGGTGCTCGGACTGCTCATAGTCTACGCGAGCCGCTTCCTCATGAAGCGCCGCCATAAAGAGTTCGCGGTGTACCTCACGCTCGGAATGAGCAAGGGCAGGATATCCGCGATACTCCTGACCGAGACCGTCATCATCGGTATCGGCTCACTGATCGCGGGACTTATCATAGGTATCGGTCTCTCACAGCTGCTCAGCGCGGTAGTCGTTGACCTCTTTGAGGCGAACATGACGAAGTTCCGCTTCGTGCTGTCGGGAAAGTCCGTGCTGAAAACTATCATCTACTTCGGTATCATGTACGTCGTGGTGATGATCTTCAACAGCCGGTCTATCGGCAAATGCAAGCTCATCGACCTCATACAGTCCGATAAGCGCGGCGAGAAGCTGCGTCTGCACAATCCGTGGGTGTGCCTCGTGATGTTCACTGTCTCAGCAGCCATGCTCGTGTGGGCATACCGCAGGATAGGCTGGCAGTATTCCAAGCTCGACGGCTGGGGGAGCGTGAAGGTCCTTGCGGTCCTTGCGGTCGCTACGTTCCTGTTCTTCTGGTCGGTGTCGGGGCTGCTCCTCCGTCTTGCTATGGCGATGAAGAAGACCTACTTCACCAAGCTCAACTCCTTTACCTACAGGCAGCTCAGCAGCAAGGTCGCCACTATGGTATTCTCCATGACGGTGATATGCCTTATGCTGTTCTCGACGGTCTGCCTGCTGTCTATCGCTTTCTCGGCAAGGAAGACCCTCAACAACGGCGTGAAGGAGTACTTTCAGAGCGACGCGGAGATAGCGTTCTACAACAGGACCGGCGAGGGTGCGATGAGCTGCGAGGAAGTGTATGCGGAGAACGGCTATGATCTCTCCGCCGCGTTCAAGAAGGCTGAGTCCGTGATGATCTATGATTCCGGGCTCAAGTTCAGAGATGTCCTCGGAAAGTACACGGACGACTTCGCCAGGGCGCTCGGCTCAAATCTGATAACCGTCTTCTATTTTGACAACAGACCCGTTTATTCTGTCAGCGACTACAACAGGATGCAGGAGTTCCGCGGCAGGGACGACAGAAAGATCACCCTCGCCGAGGACGAATATGCAGTTTTCTGCAACATGAAGGAGCTCATGAAGTACTACGATAAGGCGTTGAGCGACGGCAACGAGATAACAGTCGCAGGACGTACTCTGAGGCCAGCGTTCAAAAAGTGTAAGGACGACTTCGTGGTGGGCTCGATACAGCGTACTGAGAACGGATCACTGGTAGTTCCCGACAGCGTCGCTGCCGAGCTGGAGGGCAAATACGAGATATTCTGGGTATGGTACGACGCTGCGACTCCAAAGCAGAAACGCGAAAAGGAGGAGGAATTCCTCGCGGAGTACAGGGAGATCTTCAAGGATTACGATTATATGCTCAGGGAAGACCTCACTGACGAGGAAAGACAGGAGATATACAATGGGGAAATGGAACCTGATCTTTACGCCGGGCTGCTGACGAAATTCCAGCTCGCGGACGAGACGATAGGTATCGGCGCAATGGCTACGTTTATCGCTCTTTACCTCGGTATCGTGTTCCTCATCACCTGCGGTGCGATACTCGCGCTGAAGCAGCTCTCGGACAGCGTTGACAGCGTCGGACGGTACAGTATCCTCCGCAAGATAGGTGCGGACGAAGCCGACATCTCTGCCTCGCTCTTCCACCAGACGGGTATGCTGTTCCTGCTGCCTCTGCTGCTTGCTGCGCTGCATTCCTTCTTCGCTCTCAGATGTGCGAATAAGATGCTCGCGGTATTCATCAAGGAGGGCTTCGTGAGCTCGATGATATTCACATCTGTGATAATCCTCGCAATCTACGGCGGGTACTTCCTCATCACTTATCTGTGTAGCAGAACGATCATCAGAGAAAAACGATAAATACGCAAAAAAACGGAGTTCCCTGCGGGGAGCTCCGGTTTTTTCTATTGCGGGGATATCAGAGCATGGAGGCTCTGAGCTGCTCGCCTGTGAGCTTGGAGAGATATGCGGGAGCGATGTCGAAGGCGGTCTTGCAGCCTGTTGCGCCCTCAGCCCTGAGACGTGCGAGAGCTCTTGCGTAGCAGATGAGCACGCTCGCTGTGAACTCGGGGTTGGACTCGAGCTTGAGCGAATACTCGATCATCTGGTGGGTCTGCTCGCCGTCGCCTGTAAGTCCGCTGCGCATAACGAATCCGCCGTGGGGCATCTTGTTGTGCTTGGCGTCGAACTCCTTCTCAGAGATGAAGTTTACTGTGGTGTCGTACTCGTCGAAGTAGTTCTTCATAGTCTTGATAGCGTTCTCGATAGCAGCGAGATCAGCGCCCTCCTCGGGAACGATCCAGCACTCACGGGTGTGCTTCTGACGTGTAGTCAGCTCAGGCATTGAGCCGGAGCGTACAGCGTCCATTGCGGACTCTACCGGGACAGTGTACTGTATGCCGCGCTTTACGCCGGGGACACGTCTGATAGCGTCGGAGTGACCCTGACTAACGCCCTTGCCCCAGAATGTATAGCTCTTGCCGTTAGGGAGTATGGACTCTGCGTAGAGCCTGTTGAGCGAGAAGAGACCCGGATCCCAGCCGAGGGAGATGAATGCGAGGTGGCCGCTCTCCTTTGCAGCCTTGTCAACGTTCGCGAAGTGCTCGGGGATGCGGGCGTGAGTGTCGAAGCTGTCGATGACGTTGAAGTACTGAGCGAGCTCGGGAGTCTGCTTGGGGAGGTCAGTCGCGCTGCCTCCGCAGATGATGAGGACGTCGATCTTGTCGGTCATGGACCTGATGTCGTCGATCTTATAGACGGGAGCGCCCGGAGTGAGCGGAGTCACAGCCGAGGGGTCGCGGCGGGTGAAGATGCCTGCGAGCTCCATGTCGTCGTTCTGTCTTATAGCAAGCTCGACGCCTCTGCCGAGGTTACCGTAGCCTGCGATACCTATCCTAACTTTTCCCATTTTGGAAATACCTCCTTGGAATGCTGCACTCGCCTTTGAATACAGCAGCTGAATCTGTCCGGTCAGTGTCCGGACACAGGAATATTATACCACACTGCCGCGAAAAAGTAAAGAAAAATCTTCATCTCTAACAGATTCATTTTCTGCACTTTTTCTGCAAATAACAGGTTGATATTTTTCAACATATTTGTTAATATTGTGTTAACAGTTTTTATGTCTAAATGACTAAAACGAATTGGGGGTATCAAATAAATGAAAAAGATAATAGCTGCGGCTTCGGCGGCTGTGCTGTCCGTTGCTGCCTTTGCTTCGGGGGCGCCGTGCATGATACACGCGGAAAACCCGATCGTGCAGACCTCGTTCACGCCAGACCCCGCTCCGGTGGTGTTCGGCGACGAGCTGTACGTCTTCACAGGCTGCGACCGCGACGGCGATAATGACTTCTACAAGATGACGGGGTGGCAGTGCTTCTCCACAAAGGATATGAAGAACTGGACCGATCACGGACGTATTCTCGAGGACACGAGCTTCAGCTGGTGCGGTGAGAATGACGCATGGGCTTCGCAGTGTATCGAGCGCAACGGCAAGTACTATTTCTACTTCACCACGACTAATAAATCCGGCGGCGGAAGAGCTATCGGCGTTGCTGTCGCGGACGATCCTGCAGGGCCCTACGAGGACGTCCTCGGGAAGCCGCTCTGCGGTCCTAACTGGAACTACATCGACCCGACTGTCATGATCGACGATGACGGTCAGGCGTGGCTCATGTTCGGTAATCCGACCTGCTACTACGTCAAGCTCAAGGAGGATATGGTCACACTCGACGGTCCGATACAGAGCTTCGATATGACCGAGCAGGCTTTCGGCCCGCATACTCCTCAGAATGCTGATGACAAAAAGACCTGCGCTTACGGCGAGGGTCCGTGGATATGCAAGCACGATGACCTATACTACCTCGTGTATGCGGCGTTCGTCGGGAGGGATACCGGCGAGAGCATGGCTTATGCCACAGCGCCGAGCGTGACGGGTCCGTGGACGTACCGTGGTCAGATACAGACCGGCTCGAACTGCTACACGATACACGGCGGTATCATTGATTACAAGGATCATTCCTACTATTTCTACCACATGAGCGGTATCCCCGGGGGCGGCGTTTTCAACAGGAGCGCTGCCTGCGAGGAGTTCACGTTCAACTCCGACGGCTCCATACCGTCGCTGCCCTCCACAAAGAGCGGCCCTGAGCAGATAGAGCTGCTCGATCCGTTCGTCCGCGTTGAGGCGGAGACCATTTGCTGGAGCGAGGGCATCAAGACCGAGAAATGCTCCGAGGGCGGCGTGAATATCGCCAACATCGAGAACGGCGACTACATCAAGGTCAGCGGGGTTGACTTCAATCTTGGCGCTGATACCTTCACCGCGAGCGTTGCCTCTGCCGGCAGCGGCGGAAAGATCGAGCTGCATATTGACAGTCTCAGCGGCGACATCATCGGCACACTCGATGTGCCCGTCACCGACGGCTGGCAGAACTGGACCGAAGTCAGCTGCCCCGTCGAAGTCAGCGGTGAGCACGATCTTTACCTGAAATTCACGGGCGGCAGCAGCTACCTGTTCAACGTTGACTGGTGGAAGTTCTCCGGTCCGGGGAGCTCAGGTTCCTCCTCCGACGACGGATACCTCTTCCACAGCACATACGAGACCGGCACCAACAGCTGGAGCGGGCGCGGCTCGGCTAAGGTAGCGGCGTCAACGGACGCAAGCTATGCGGGCAGCAAGTCCCTCAGGGTCACCGGCAGAGAAGCTTCGTGGAACGGCGCTGTGCGCACGCTCGGGTCGAAATTCAAGGCGGGGCAGAGCTACAGCTTCAGTGCTGACGTCATGTACGACAGCGGAGAGACTTCGCAGAAGTTCTACCTGACCCTCCAGTACAAGGACTCGGAGGGAGAGGTGTGCTACGATAAGGTTGCGACAGGCACGGCGGTCAGCGGCGAGTGGCTCCAGCTCGCGAATACATCCTACACACTGCCCGAGGGTGCGAGCGACTTCTATCTTTACGTCGAGACGGCGGAGGGCGAGTGCGACTTCTACATCGACGAAGCGATAGGCGCTGAGGACGGCACTGTCATCGAGGGCCCAGGCGGGGGGATAGTCTTCACGCTGGGAGATATCGACGATAACGGCGTCATCAATGCTCTTGACATCGCCCTTGCACGTCAGGTGCTCGCGGGCAGCCTGACCGACTCCGCGGCTAAGCTCGCGGCGGACGTCAACAACGACGGCGAGGTCAAGGCGAATGATGTCGTGCTCATACAGAGATTCGTTCTCGGGGAGATAACCTCTTTCAGCATTGTTGAAATTGTAACATAAAAAAGCGGCAGACCTTTCGGGGTCTGCCGTTTCTGTTTATTCGTGCCAGTAGTCGTTCATGAAGTCCACGCGTGCGGTGAACCACTCCGAGAGGTACTCCGCTGCCTCAGCCTGCGTCTTGCAGGCGGCTGCGCCGTCCGAGAGCTCGCCCGCGTAGGCGTTGTTGTTGATGAGGTTGTTCCACTTCTTGTAGTTGTTCGCGAAGGACTTTGAGTGTGCTTCGGTGTCGGAGACTATCATCTCTGCCGCACGCTCGAATACGCCCGAATCATAGGCGCTTGTCCACTCCTCGCGGATAATGTCCTGGAACCAGTCCTCGTACATAAGCACTGCAAGCCATGGGTTGATGGTCTCGTACCCGCCGACGTCGGGTCCGCCGTTGACGTCGGGGATTATGTTCGCGGCGTAGAAGCCGGTGCCGTCTGCACATCTGTCCTTGTTTCCCATACTGGAATCGAAATCCCACGGAGCCTGAAATGTGAGCTTGCCATTTCCCTCTGCGCCGAAGTCAGCGGTCATGAAGAAGCTTGTTAGGTAGATGTCTGCATCGCAGGTCAGCTCGCTGATTATGTACATATCCGCTAGGGAATAGACGTCCACGACGTTCTCGACTGCCTGACGGGAAGTGATGCCGTCAGTCTCGGTGATGTCCGAGCAGTCGGCGTTCATGGTGTATGCCTTGTCCTCGTAGGCGGCGCAGTACATTATCTTGTAGGCGTTGTTCACGAAGCCCGCGATGTAGTCGTGCTGCTCCTGCGAATTCAGGTCGTTCTTTACCGTGAAGCCGAGGTCGGTCTTGTAGTCACTGTAACCCGTACTGAGGCAGGTCATCGTCCTGCCGCTGCCGTCATTGCCGTCGAAGGGGACAAGCGGGGCGTTGTCGGCGTAATCAACGTGAAAGCCCTGGAGGGCTGACTCGTTGACGTAGTTGTGGTCGAATTCAAGTAAGTAGCCGATGTCAGTGCCCTCGTAGTCCTTTCCGGCGTCGGTGATGTCCACTCTGCCCTCATTTATCTGTTGCTGCTCCGCGAGGAGGTACACGCCCCAGTACTCGCCGTTTATCTCGACCTCTGCGAACTCGGCGTCGGAGGCGTAGAGACCGTGCTCTCCAAGTATCTCCCGCGCGACCTGTAGTGCGGTCTTGTCGCGGAGGAGGGAGCCGTCTTTGTAGCACGCGAGCAGCACCCAGTTGCGGTACTCCCCGCCGTCATTGAGCCCGAGCATGGACTGCTTCTTGTCGAACTTTATCCTGAGCGGCTTTTTGTCGTAGGTCGTGGTCCAGTTGCCGCGCACTTTTACTTCAGCGTCAGCAGCGTCCACGAGGAGGGTGCCGTCAGTATCGGTGACTGTCACGCTGCATTTTTCGTAGTAGGGCTCGGGAGGTATCCTGTAACCGGGAGTCCACGAGGCTATAGCCTCAGAGACGTGCCCCGCGACGGGCTCGGTCACGAAGTCCAGCACGTCTGCGCTCTGGTTTTCGGTGACTATCGATATGACTGGCATATCGGTCGGCTCGCGGAGGTCGTAGGAAGGGACTGCCTGACTGCTCCCGTTGTCCTTTTCATTATCTTTATTGCCTGTACCCTCGGCAGTGGAGGAAGCTGTTGAAGTATCAGCCGTAGCTGCCGGGGAACTGTCGTTCCTGTCCGCACAGGCGGTAAGGCTCAGCGCGAGGACTGCCGCGGCGGTCAAAAATGTCTTTTTCATATACACGCTCCGTTCGGTATCGTTATAGCTTTTTCATTATACCACATGGCGGCTCAGATTGCAACCGCAAAAAACAAAGGCTGTATGCAGCGCGTGACGCTGTGTACAGCCTTTTATACTATTACTTCGGAGAGCGTGTCCCTCAGCAGGGAGGTGTCGCCCTGTGCCGCCCTTACTGCGGCTATCGTCAGCAGATCCGTATCGCACCGCGCGAAGTCGATGTCACGACCGGTATTGCGCACGAGCAGTGTCACGAACAGCCTGAGCGTCCGGCCGTTGCCCTCGCGGAAAGGGTGCAGCATATTCATCTCGTGGTAGAACTCGGTCAGCTCGTCAAGAAACTCACTGTCCGGCATACCGCAGAGAAAGTCCAGCTCACGTAGCCTCGCGAATTTCAGCGTCCCGAGACGTTCCAGCTCGGTGTGTTTGCAGAATACCGTGCCCTTCTTCGAGATGTTTATCGTCCGCAGCTTGCCTGCCCAGTCGTAGAGGTCGCCGAAGAGCGTTCCGTGCAGCGCCTTGTAGAATTCAAAGTCAACATCGCGGAACTCCGTTTCCTGTTCAGCCTGTGTGCCGCGCAGGAGGGTTATCTGCTTCTCGATGCTGTCGAGCTCGCGCTGGTCGGTTATGCCGAGCTTGTTTATGAGGACGGTAGTGCCGGGGTAGCAGTTCCACTGGCAGCCCTCGATGCGATAGACCGCCATTTACTTGCTCCGTACCTCTTTGACTATCTTGTCGGTGAACTGTCTGAATGTGAGCTCGCCGCTGAGACATTTCCTCACGTTGCTTATCTCGTGCTCGGAGAAGCGGAAGCCCTCCATTCTCACGGAAGCGAGCTGGTTGCGCAGTGCCTTTTCTGTATTTACGTTCTGCATTCTGTTCATCTCCTTACTCAGCTATTATAACGGATATAAAGCCGTTTGTCAAGCCTTTCGGGAGTTATTTATCTGAGCTTTCTCTTATTCTGCTGTTCTGTTCCACTCGGACGGGTAGACCACTGCACTGCCGCCGTAGATCTGGACGTTCATCAGGTAGTTTATGCCCTCTGCGACGTAGTCCGGGAGGACTGCCTGTGTGTCTATGCCGGCGCGGCGTGCCCATTTTTCCGACAGACTGACGCAGTATACCGTACCGTCGGGCGCACCTATCGTGTATTCTGGCAAGCAGTCGCAGGTGGGCAGGGAGTAATCAAGACCAGCAAGCGCAGTGTAAAGCTCTTCGGCGGTCATATCACTGTTCACGGTGGTGGAAGCGCCTGGGGCAGGGGAGATAGGGTCGCCGTTGGGGTCAGCGGCTGTCCATTCGACCATTTCCGGCGGGTTTGTGACGGGTTCACCGCTCGGGGTGGTAGTAAATGCGACACCGGGGGAGTGGTTCCCGGAGGCAGCTTCGGTGGGTGTTTCCTCCGTTTCGCTCTGTGCGGGGGAGGTCTCACCCTTGCTGACCGCCGCCGGCTCCTCCGGGAACTGGGCTCCCGAGGCGGGATGTACGCTGTCAGGTTTTCCGTCGGAGGAGCTGCCCTTCTCCGTTTCTGCTGACGAGTCATACGCGCTGACCGCGCAGCTCTCATGTGGCTCGGGTGCTGTCTCCGGACTCTCGGGAGCGAGCGGAGGTCTTGCCTTCAGTACCGCTGCTCCGCCGAAGCCGACTCCTACCGCGACCGCTGCAACGGCTGCTATCGACAGCGCTGTGCGCCACCACGGGCGGTCTATAACGTCAACTCCGGAGACAGTCACGGCGCCCCTTTCGTCTGCGGGAGCGTCGTGCTGTGCGGAAGCCTCGTTCACTAAGTCGTCGTCTATGAGTCCTATCGCTTCAAACAATTTCTGTTTATTCATAGTAGTGTCCCTCCTTCTTCAGAAATGCTTTCAGTTTTTTTCGTGTGCGGAAAAGATATGTCGCGACTGTGCGTTCATTCATGCCGTAGAGCTCTGCTATCGCTGCGAGCGGGTCGCCGTACCAGTATCGCCGGACGAACACCTTGCGGTGCGCTTCGTCCTGTGTGCGCAGGAAACGGCTTATCGCTGACGCGAGCTCCTTTGCGGGTGCGTCGTCCCAGCTGTTGTCGGGTATGCATTCCGCGAGCTCGTCGATCGAGACTGCGAGCTCCGGGGAGCGCTTTTCGGCTTTGTTGTATTTCAGCCTGTCGAGTGCCTTGTTCCTGACGATACGGCAGAGGTATGCCTTGAGGTCGTCTGGCTCGTCGGGCGGGATATTGCTCCACAGGTCGTAATAGGCGGAATTCACGCATTCCTCGGCGTCCTCACGCTGGGAGAGGATATTCAGTGCGATGTGCAGGCACAGCCGCTCGAAGCGCTTTTTCAGTTCCGCGAGGGCGTGCTCGTCTCTTCTCCGTAGCAGTTCCATTATTTCGGCGTCGTCCATGGTGCGAGCCTCCTTTCTGAGGTTCTCTGTCTATATAGTCGAAAAATGCGCGGGAAGATTTCACTTCTGCCCCAAAAATACAATACCGCCGTCCGGAGGGACCGGAACGGCGGTGAGGAGAGGGTCTTATTCTGCGGGGACAGGGAGGACTGTGATTATGCCAGCCTCGTATTTCTGTATCGCGAGTGCATCTTCGTTTGTGACGCCGTCGTTGCCTACGACATCAGCGTTCTTCTTGCCGTCTGCTGTGAGGGCATAGTCGTCGGGGTCTGCCTGCGAGCGCATGATCGCTACTGCGTCAGCCATGTCAACCTTATCGTCGCAGTTAGCGTCGCCTGCGAGGTAGGTGCTCTCGCCGGTGGAGGGCTCGGTGGTGTCGCCTGTGGTGGTCTCAACGTCGTCCTCGGCATCGTAGTAGAGGGTGACCGTCTCGTATGTCACGCTGACGTCAGCGCCCTTGCCGTCCTTTTCGGAGTACTTCCACCAGTCCTGGAACTCGATGAAGGTATCCTCGGAGACGCCGTTTATGGACTCCTGTTCTTCGTCGGCATTGACTATGGTGAACTTGCCGTCCATCTCGACGGTCATTTCGGTCGTGGCGTTGTCATACGAGAAGCTCTTGCTTGCCCAGTGGGAAACGCCTGCCTCGTCGAGGACCTTGTTGAAGCAGAGTCCGCCGCCGCCGCTGTAGTAGGCGGAGCCGGCATTAGTGGAGTGAGTGCAGGTGATGACCACTCTCTTCAGCTTGGTCATATCCTCAACGGGGATCTTCGGGAAGCCGTTCTGGCTCTCTTCAAGCTCGGAAAACTGGTATGTCACGGACTTTTCCTTGACCTCGGGGATAACTGTTATCTCCTTGTCGGAAGCCTTGTCGGAGAGGACGATCTGTGCAACGGACAGAGGCGGGAGCTCGACTGTCACTGTGTTGCCGGAGAGCCCGTTCTGGACGTCGATGATGCGGATATCACTGTGATCCTCTGTGATAGCGTAAACAACTGCGCTCTTGTACTCGGAGGAGCCGCCTGTTACGCTGATAGTTGCCTTTTCTGCCTTGTTCATGTCCTTGTTGGAGAGGACTACTTTGACCTCGGCGTCGTTGCCGGCGTTGATCGAAGCGTATGCCTGTGCGAGCTCGATGTCGTCGGTGGAAGACTTTACGAGCGTGTCGCCGAAGGACGAGCCCTCGCCGTCGTAGTTGGTGTAGAGGTCGATAGCGGAAAGCTGATAGTCTATGCTGCTGCTGAGCGGCCAGAGCGTCGCGAGGTATACGCCCTGCGAAGCAAATGCGCCCAGTGCGTCAGCCTCTGCGATAGCGCCGGAAACGTGGTTTCCGCCGCCGAAGTTATACTCGGTCAGCGCGAGCTTGGTGCCGGGGTAGTACTGGTCGATGGAAGCTTGTACTGCGGGGAGTATCGGCATGAGCTGCGGGAGGGAGTCGGTCAGCCAGCTCTTCTCCTTGTAGCCCTGCTCATAGAGCGAGCGGGGAGCCTGTACTCTTGCGGCGATATCGTTGTCAGTGGTCGCGGAGTTCTCCGTTACGCGGTTGTCACCTTTTGCTTCGGAGTAGTAGTGAACGTCGATAGCGTCGATGAGGCGCTTGCCTGCGGTCTGCTCGGCGTCCTTCATCTTGTCGAGGTAGTAGGAGAGGAACCAGTCGTAGCTGCTGTCCCTGTCGGGAGCGTCTGCGAGGTTGTAATATGCGTAAACGCCGAATAGTGCCAGTCCGAAGACCTCAGCGTTGGGGTCAACTGCCTTGATAGCGGAGGCGTACTCAGTGGACTTCTCGACCATTTCTGCGTAGGTGGTGTGGTTGGGGTGCATGAGCTTATGGGTGGAGCTCCAGAGAGCGGGCTCGTTGTCGAGGTTGTAGCCGTTGATACCGGTCTTTGTGGTGGAGTCGCCGAGCTTGTTCACGAGGTAGTTGACGTACTCGTCCATGTAGACGTAATCGTCGGTGGTGTCGGGCTCGAGGGAGAACTCGGAGCCCTTGGCAGCCTTGACCTGCTTCCAGCGGGCGGACGGAGCTGCCTCAGCCTGTGTGATCTCGCCGTCAGCGTCGGCGGAAACATATCCCGCCATCTGGATGGTTGCCATTTTGTAGCCTACGCCGTTCTTCTCAGCGTCTGCGGAGAGGTGCAGCGCGCACGCGCCGGGAGTCTTTGCCTCAGCGGAGGAGTAGCCGTTCGTGAGGTAAGTATCGGAGCTGTTCTTCCAGTCTGCGCCGGCGTTGGAGTAGTTGTTCTCCCAGTTGTAGCCGCTGTAGCGGTTGCCGCCCTGACGTACTGCTGTTGCTGTCACCTTGTCGAGGTAGCCGGCGTCGTTGATACCGTAGATATAGGGGCTGATAGACTTCGTCTCAGCGGAGAGGTCTATGGATACGCTCATGTTATAGCTCTCGGGTGCGGTCTCCGCGGAGACTGCTGCTCCCGGGAAAGAAGCTGCTGTTGCGAGGGCCATGATTCCGGCGAGGAAGCCGGCGATCTTTCTGCTGTGCATTGTTATTCCTCCTGTGTTTCCTGTGATACATTATTGTTTCTGAATGGCGGACGTTCCCATACGTCGATGTCCGGCTCACGGCACGCGATGTAGTTCACGAGCGATTCACCAAGGGTGAGGATACCGACGAGGGGGATATTGTGGACATAACCGAATATCGGGAAGGGTTCGCCGCCGGTATTGGCGGTCAGCTTCCACATGATACCGAGCCTGTCGAAGCGGTCTACGATGTCCGAGACCCTGTCGTAGGGGATATCGAGCTCACGGGCTATGCAGTCCTTGGTGAGTATGTAGTTCCGCCCGAGCGTCTCTGCGTAGCCGATGATACGCACTGCGTCCTCCTCGGAGAGCAGCCTGAACAGCTCAAGGGAGCGCTCCTGTATGCGGACGTAGCTGTTTATGCCGTCCTCCGGTATGCGGAAGAAGCAGCAGTACTGCATATCGGGGTTGAGCCGCGCGATCGCGAGCTCATGGTCGGTGCGCAGGTGGGCGAAGGTCTCGCGCTTGAAGGACTCCGGCAGGACTGCCGTTTCCGGCGAGGTATTGGGGTTGTACGCGCATATCGCTGCGTAGAAGAGCTCCATTGCGAGCTTTCCCTTTTCGTCGTCGGGGAGCTGGCGGAGACCGTCGAGCAGCGCGTGGGTGAGGTCAGCCGTGGGGTCCTCGTCGCGCAGCCCGAACAGAACGTCGAGTGAAACACCGAGGATCCGCGATATCTCGGGCAGCAGCTCACTGTCGGGGTAGCTGCCCTTCTCCCATTTGGAGACTGCCTGCGGTGTTACGGACAACTGTGAGGCGAGCTGGCTCTGGGTCAGACCCTTCTCCCTGCGGAATCGGGAGAGGTTTTCACTGAATTTCAACTTCATTTTGAGAGCGTCCTCCCTGATGAAAATGTCGGGTTGAATTTTGGAGGGGCAACTCCGGACAATTGTCCCTCTTGTTTGCAAATACATTATAACACATCTTACAGTTGAGTTCAAGCAATTGTTTCTTTAGAAAAATCAACCTGTTGTTGAGTGTTGACGCAGTAAAGTACCCGTCCGATGCACTTCGGACGGGCTTTATGAGAGAGGGGAGGGTAAATCTCTATGAACAGGAGGCTTTTCCGCCTTCCATGACTATATGATAACAGCCTTTCCTTAAAAATGTCTGAAAAAAAATCTGCAAATATGAATTTTCTGATAACTTTCTGTTGCAAATGAGCAGCAAATGTAGTATAATAAATCAGAAGAAATAATAGGAGGCAGCATTCTTATGTGTGGAATAGTCGGTTTTACCAACCATATCAGCGGCGCCGATGCCGTCATCGGGAAGATGATGGACCGTATCCGCCACAGAGGTCCCGACGCTTCGGGAAAGTACGTTGACGACGACATCGCGCTCGGACACCGCAGGCTCAGCATAATCGACGTCTCGTCGCAGGGCGACCAGCCTATTTTCAGCGAGGACGGCTCGCTCGTCATCGTCTTCAACGGCGAGATCTACAACTATCAGGATATCCGTGAGCGGCTCATCGCGGCGGGGTATAAGTTCCGCACGAAGACCGACACTGAGGTCCTTATCCACGGATACGCGGAGTACGGCGAGAAGCTGCTCAATATGCTCCGCGGAATGTTCGCGTTCGTCATCTGGGACAAGAACAAGCGTGAGCTGTTCGGTGCGCGTGACTTCTTCGGCATCAAACCCATGTACTACGCGCAGATGGGCGAGACCTTCATGTTCGGCTCCGAGATAAAGGCTTTCCTCGAGCACCCGGACTTCAGAAAGGAGCTCAACACTGCTGCTCTCGAGAACTACCTCACATTCCAGTACTCGCCCACGAACGAGACTTTTTTCAAGAACGTCTATAAGCTTCCGCCTGCGCACTACTTCCGCGTGAAGGACGGCAAGCTCGAGATGAAGCGCTACTGGGACGTTCACTTCGACGCGGATGGCAAGCCCTCCCTCGACGAGTGGGTAAGCCGTATCTCCGATACCTTCCACAACTCAGTTGAGGCGCACAAGATCGCGGACGTGGAGGTGGGCTCCTTCCTGTCGAGCGGCGTGGATTCAAGCTACGTTGCGGCTATCGCGGACGTTGACAAGACGTTTACCGTCGGGTTCGGCTCCGATGAGCGTTACAACGAGATAGGCTGGGCGAAGAACTTCTCCAAGGCTATCGGCAAGGAAAACACAAGCAAGGTCATCACGCCGGAGGAATACTGGAGCAGCCTTTCCATGATACAGTACCATATGGACGAACCCCTCGCGGACCCCTCGGCTGTCGCGCTGTACTTCGTGTGCAATATCGCGTCCGAGAAGCTGAAGGTAGTGCTCTCCGGCGAGGGTGCTGATGAGATCTTCGGCGGGTACAACGTCTACAGCGACCCCGACGGCACCCTCTACGACAAGCTCCCGCGTGCGATAAAGCGCGGTATCGGAGCTGTTGCGGCGAAGCTCCCCGCAAAGCGCGGCGTCAACTTCTTAGTGCGCAAGGGCCGCGACGTCGAGGAGCGCTTCATCGGCAATGCGTATATGTTCACTCCCGAGCAGCGCAAGTCGCTCCTTAAAATAAAGACCGACGCTCCCGACCCGACTGTCATCACAAAGCCCTTCTTCGACAAGGTGAAGGGTCAGGACGACGTCACGAAAATGCAGTACCTCGATCTTCATCTCTGGATGGCGGGGGATATTCTCCTCAAAGCTGACAAGATGAGCATGGCGAATTCCCTCGAGCTGCGCGTGCCCTTCCTCGACAAGGAGGTCATGGCGCTCGCCGAGAAGATACCTACGAAGTACCGCGTAACACACGACAAGGGCACCGACGAGACCAAGTACATCACCAAGTACGCGATGCGCCTCGCTGCCCGCAAGGACACCCCCAAGCAGACCGCCAAGACCGCAGCCAAGAAGAAGCTCGGCTTCCCTGTGCCTATCAGGGTATGGCTCAAGGAGGAGAAATACTACAGCATAGTGCGGGAGGCGTTCGAGAGCGAGAGCTCCAAGCAGCTCTTCAACACAGCCCCGCTCATCAGGCTCCTCGACGACCACCGCGACGGCAAGGCTGACAACAGCCGCCGTATCTGGACTGTCTTCACCTTCCTCATCTGGTATAAGGTCTACTTCGAGAATAACGGAAAGTATTGATATGGCAAGTATAGTAACGTATAAGTACATTAAGCAGAATCCCGACATAATGGAGTATATCAGACGTGCAGACAGCGCCCTTGAGGCTCTCGGCTACACCGAGCACTCCTTCGCGCACGTTGAGAGGGTCGCGGCGACGTCCAGCATGATACTCACTGAGCTCGGCTACGACGAGCGAACTGTGGAGCTCGCGCGGATAGCCTCGATAATGCACGACATCGGGAACGTCATCAACCGCATAGACCACGCGCAGAGTGGCGCCGTTATGGCGTTCCGTCTGCTCGACAACCTCAGTATGCCCGCAAATGAGATATGCTCCATAATCTCCGCTATCGGCAACCACGACGAGGGTACCGGTCAGCCGCTCGACGCTATCTCGGCGGCTATGATAATCGGCGACAAGACAGACGTCCGCCGCAGCAGGGTCCGCAATACGGACTTCCTCACGTTCGATATCCACGACCGCGTGAACTACGCCGTTGAGCATTCGGCGGTGACTGTGAGCGGGGATAAGTCCTCGATAATCCTTGAACTCAAGATCGACACGGAGATATCTTCGGTGCTCGAGTACTTCGAGATCTTCATGGACCGTATGCTCATGTGCCGCAGGGCTTCGCAGTTCCTTGGGACAAAGTTCG
This sequence comes from Ruminococcus sp., assembly GCA_016288815.1. Classification (GTDB taxonomy): domain Bacteria; phylum Bacillota; class Clostridia; order Oscillospirales; family Ruminococcaceae; genus Ruminococcus. The sequence continues at coordinate 25,278 of JAEELF010000041.1, read as the reverse complement.
AGCTGATAGCAAACGACAGTAAAATACTCTAACGGAGGTATAAATATGAATTCATCCTTTCCGCACCTTATTGACCTGAACGACTATCCAGTTGCGTGGTGGAAGAAAGTCGTGGAGCTCGGCGAGAAGATCAAGAACGACCCCGCGGCGTTCGCTCACGAGTGCGACGGCAAGATAATGGCAACGCTCTTCTATGAGCCGTCCACCCGCACGCAGATGTCCTTCCAGACCGCGATGATACGCCTTGGCGGACAGATAATCGGCTTTGACAACCCCGCGAATTCTTCCGTCGCGAAGGGCGAGACGATCAAGGACACCACCAAGATAGTCAGCAGCTATTCGGATATCCTTGTGATACGCCACCCCGTCGCGGGCGCTGCAAAGGCTGCCGCGCTGACGGCTGACTGCCCGGTCATAAATGCCGGAGACGGCGGACACCTCCACCCCACGCAGACCCTCACCGATCTGCTCACGCTGAAAATTGAAAAGAAGAAGCTCTCCGGTCTGACTATCGGTATGTGCGGCGATCTCATAAACGGCAGGACGGTTCATTCGCTCTGCAAGGCGCTGAGTATGCTCGACGGCAATAAGTTCGTCTTCATCTCCACTCCCGAGCTGAGAATGCCCGCGTACATAAAGGACATCATCAAGGCGAACGGCAGCTCCTTCGAGGAGGTCGATACCCTCGAGGAGGCGATAGGCAGGCTCGATGTCCTCTACATGACCCGTATCCAGCAGGAGCGCTTCGCGAGTGAGGAGGACTACCTCGCGCAGAAGAATACTTACGTCCTCGACAGGGCGAAGATGCTCAGCGCGAAGAAGGACATGATCGTCATGCACCCGCTCCCGAGAGTGGACGAGATAACTGTTGACGTGGACGACGATGAGCGGGCGATGTACTTCACGCAGGCGAAATACGGCGTGTTCGTGCGTATGGCGCTGATAATGACCATGCTCTCCGAGAATAAGCAGACCGAGCTCCTCAAGGGGAAGGTCTACGGGGGAGTGTGCTGCGGGAACCCGCGCTGCATTACCAACCACGAGGAGTACCTCCCCAAGAGCTTCCGCTCGAGCGGCGATCAGACCCTCCTCGAATGCGAGTTCTGCGATGAGAGAAAGCTGATATAACGAAAAAGGCAGGGAAGTCCCTGCCTTTTCTTTATTTTGTTTTGCTTACCACGTTATCGTGGAGTGGCTGTGGATGTAGAATTCCTCCTGGCTCGGCTGCCATGCCTTGACCTTCGGCGGGAACTGTGCGTCGAATCGCTCGACTGCTTCCTCGTCCGCGCAGATACTGTCAGCGTCGTTCTGGAAGTACGTCCATGTATGTCCTGCGAGTGCGCCCTCTTTGAGTTCCTTTACGAGCAGTGCGCACGGGAATAACCCGCCCTCGAGCGAGACGCTGTACTTCTTGCAGCTCTTGTAGCCGCGGGCAACGTAGTTGTCGGGGTTGCCGAAATTCACTACGGTGTCGTAGCCGAGCTGTATTGCTTTTTCAAATGTCAGCTCGAGCAGCTTACGGCTTATCCCTCGGCGCTGGAAGCCCGGCAGCACGCATATCGGACCCATTGTGAGGACGGTCTTTTCCGTGCCGTTTTCGTCGATGAGCTTCGAGCGCGAGTACATCACGCTCCCGACTATCTTCCCGCCGATCTCGGCGACGTAGTCGAGCTCCGGGACGAAGGCTTCGTGCGTTCTGAGGACGTGCGCGAAGAGGTGCTCGCTGCACCCCGGGACGCTGAGGTTCCAGAATGCTTCGCGGTTGAGCTCCTCCACTGCGCGGTAGTCGTTTTCGTTTTCATTGCGTATGATAAGGTCGTTATTATTCATTGTTTTTCCTCCTGAGATCATTGACCGGACGACGGGAGGCTTGTGTGATAGTATTCGCAAACCTTCCCGTTTACGCTGCTATCTCCATTTTACAAGTATTTTTCAAACAAATTCTCCTTTAGATAATTTCCGGGACTATTTGTCCCAATTAAAGCTATTTTATCTCCCAGACGAACACAGCCTCCGCGCGGAGGTCTATGTCGGCAGGGTCGATGTCCGCGGCGCGCGGGGCAGCGCCGACTGCTTTCAGGCAGTCACGCGACATCGCGTATTCGGTGTTCGAGGTCATGACCGGGGGAACGGCTCCGCAGTTTATCCGCACGATCTCCCCGAGCTCCGCTCCCGACGCTGCACACAGCGCCTTAGCCTTCGTGCGTGCGTCAACGGCTGCCCGCGCAAGGAGCTCACTTTGCAGGGATTCTGGTTCACTGACCGAGAAGCTAACCGATATCTCGGGCTCTGCGCCGCTGCCTGCAACTGCCGTCAGCACTGCGTTCAGCAGCTTCATGTCGAGCGCGAACTCAGCGGTAAGACTGTGCGTACAGCGGTATCCTGCGAACTTATTGATGTACCTGTTATCGACGTACTCGCTCTCATACTCGGTATTCACGCGGTATGCAGCAGTTTTGAGTGCACCTGCGCCGAGACCGGCTTTGAGCAGAGCGCTTTTCAGGGAATCAGTCTGCGCAGCTGTCTTGTCGGAAGCCGCGGCGTAGTCCTTGTCGAGGACGCTGACGGTCAGGGAAAGGGTCACGAGGTCGGGCGCAGCGGAGAGCCGTCCCTCGCCCTTTACTGAAATTGTTCTGTTCATAGCGTCACCATGAGATCGCGTCGTAGTAGTAGTCGAGGGCTTCGTCCCAGCTGTAGCCGTATCTGAGGTAATACTCGGTTATGGCGTCGAGCATAGCGCTCCTTTCGGAGACTACATCGGGGGTGTTCTCGTATATGCCCAGACCGCTCGCGGTGGTGTAGAGCGTGGAATAGATAGCCTGACCGCCGAAGTTGTTGATGACGAATGAGTCAAAGTTGCTGGTCTGATCCTTGATGTTGTACATAGCGACCGAGTTGTTCACGAACTCAGGCTTGGAGAGGGCATAGCTCTCCATGTAGTCTTCGCTGCAGCAGGAGGTATAGATGAAGTCGCGTGCTTCCTCGGCGTTGTCGGTATTGGGATTTACCACCATCCATGTGCCGCCCCAGAAGAAGGGCTCGGGTCCCTCACAAAGTCCCCAGTTGCCGTAGCTGTTGCTCGATGCGTCCGCAAAGTATCCGCCGAACGCCCATGTTGTTACGAAGTAACCCATAGTCTCGCCGTCGTAGCCGTGTGCTGTCCACTCCGGGGTCCACTGTCCGCACTGCTGTACGCCGCCGCAGTCCCATAGAGTCTTTGCGTAGTCGGCAAAGGTCTTGGCTGATGATGTGGAGAAGAAGTTGCTGCAGCTGTATGCCTGCCACATACCTCCGACAGAATCGGCAAGTGCGACACTTCCGCCGGAAGCGCTCGCAACGTCAACGCCGGCAGCTACGAAGCCGTCCCATGTACTGATGAGGGACTGCATCTCGGACGGGGAGTGTACGCCGAGGTACTGTTCGGCGAGGTCTGTACGGTAAGCGAATGCTCCGGGACAAGATTGCCATGAGGCTCCCTTTCTCTCACCGAAGACGTCAGTTCCGATGCTGTCAACGTATGCCCATGAGTTGGCAAAGTCGGAGTCGTTCAGACCCAGCTTGCTGAGGGCAACGGTCTTGGAGTCGTCGTTTATGTATTTGTAAGCCCAGTCAGCCTCGCAGAAGTAGACATCGAGGTCTTCGCCGGAGTTGAACCATGCGTCGTATTTCTCGGAGGCCTGACCGCCGCCTACGCCGAAGTTCACGAAGTTTATTCCGGAGACTGTGCCGCTTGTCACCTTGGACTCGGAAACGCCCTTCCACTGGGCGATGAGTGCCGGGACATCGTCTGCGTTCCACGATGCAACGGTGAATGTATCTCCGCCTGTCCTGAGGGAGGAGTCGATGTTGACACTTGGAACGCTGTTGGTCTCAGCTTCGGTCTCGGGCTCGGTCTCAGCCTCTGTTGTTTCGCGGCGGGACTTGGTCTCGTCTTCTTCGTCCTCGGATTTGTGCTTTCTTGTCCTTGAGGCCTTTTCCGTTTCCTCCTCGTCTTCGGAATCAGCCTTTGCGGTCTTGCTGACGGTCGAGGGTGAGTCGTCGGAATCGCCGTGGAACAGCATATATCCGACTCCCACGCCAGCTCCTCCGAGGAGCACCAGCGCTGCTGTTATCGCCGCGATAGCCTTCCAGGGGCTCTTTTTCTTTGCGGGCTCAGCGTTGAACTGGCTCATCGGCGCACCCGCGTAGGGGTCTATGTACTGGTTGTTATCGGGGTAGACCGGAGCCTGAGCAGGCTGGGACGGCTGCTGAACGGGCTGGGTCGGCTGGGCGACCTGAGCGCCGCAATGCAGGCAGAATCTGGCGTCGTTGTCGATCTCGTTTCCGCACTTGAAACACTTCATTATCTTGTCCTCCTTACCGTCCGCGGAATCCCGCAGACGCTCGCAAATTACACAAATATTATACAACTTTCTCCCCGCGGTGTCAATCCTTTCGGGAAAAACCTGCTGCGGGGGAGATATCTGGAAAAAATGCTTGACAATGTGAGGAATGTGTGGTATAATACATCTATTACGGGGCATTAGCGCAGTTGGGAGCGCATCACACTGGCAGTGTGGGGGTCAGGGGTTCGAATCCCCTATGCTCCACCAAGCAAATATAGCTATAAATAGGCGTTTATCGGTTGTGCGGTAAACGCTTATTTATTTTACTAAAAGCAAAAGTGTCCTTATTCTGTCCTTATTGATATGAGAAGCTGCTAAAAGACAACGCCGGAACTTGTGTGTTCCGGCGATATTTTTTAATTTAACGTAAAAATGAAGGCAGGTTCTTTTTCAGATTACTTTAAGAATTCATACTCAAATAATGTACGTATCGAGAAGTCCGGGCTCAGAATTGATGTGACAACATTTTAAACAATAAACATAGTGGGTGAATAGGATATTTCGGCTTTTTTACCATTGAATTTTGTCGCCGTGAGTAGTATAATACAAGTGTACACTTATATATAATGTGTGCATTTATTGTATATTTTACACAACTGGGGGCGGCAAAAATGATCTGCAAGGGGCGTGTTTCTGCGAAATTTGGTATTATTCAGTATAGTCATGCCTGTTCGGCGGGCGGATCATCTATGAGCGTGCCCGGGTGCACTGAGATCACACTTCAAGGTGAGCTTGCGGGTATCCGCGGCTGTGCGGAGAGGTGCTTTTTTGTTTCAAAGGAGGGGTCGGATGACTACTGAAGAAACAGCTTCAAAACTGCCGGAAGATGACGTCCGCTCCGCTGAGCCGAAGAAAAAGAAAGGGAAAAAACGTACTGCCAAAAGCTATGCGATAGCCTTTTTCATCAAAGTCGGAGCGACCGTGCTGGTGCTGTGGGTGGTGTTCACGTTTTTTGCCGGAGTTTTCATCTGCCATACGAACATTGCTTACCCGTCGATCAGGGACGGAGATTTTTGCCTCACCTACCGCCTTGCGGAGCTGAAGCAGGGGACAATGGTCGTATACAAAAAGGATGGCGCGGTTAGATTCGGAAGAGTCATCGCCGGAGGCGGCGACAAGGTCGAGATATTCAACGACTTTATCGTTGTTAACGACTACGGGATCTCCGAGAATGTAGTCTACCCTACTTCGCCGGAGGGTTCGGCGATAAGCTATCCATATTACGTACCGGAAAACTGTGTATTCATTCTCAATGACTACCGGAGCGATATTTCCGACAGCAGGTCGTACGGCGGGATATCGCTCGACGATGTTGAAGGCGCTGTGGTCTTTACTGTGAGAATGCGCGGGATATAAACCATAAAAATGAAAATTATTTCAGGAGGAATTCAATATGAAAAAGAAAAGAATATCAGCAGCGATCGCTGCACTCGGTCTCGCAGCGCTGAGCCTCGCTTATGTACCCATGAGTGCTTCAGCTGAGCCGGAGGAAACAGTTACGAGCCAGAGCACATTCACCTTTGAGAAGTATCTTGTCATGGAGAATGACGCAAACGTACCGAATGTGAGCTTCACCTTCACGGTAGCTCCGGCAGCTGCTTCTGACATCAGCGAAGAGGAGGCAGGCAAAGTAGTGCCCGGTATAGCCGGTATCTCCTTCAAGGATACTGACGATGTTACTGTAGCTTCTGATACGACCACAGCGACTGTTAGCTTTGAGACAAGTGATGGCGATGCTGCTGTTTCTCAGGCAAATGCTATTGCGGGAAAGTCAATATCTTTTGCAACCGATGATACGAGTGATGAGAAATTCGTGACCAAGGGAATGGCACTGGACCTCAGCCAGATTCCGTTCACAGAACCTGGTATCTACCGCTACATCATTACCGAGACTGCAAGCGAGAACGTTGCAGGTGTATCTCCTGACACAGATAACAAGCGAATTCTCGATATATATGTTACCAATAATCCCAACAGTGGAGCAACTCCCACTCTGATCGTACAGGGATTTGTGTTCTCCTATCTGACCGGTGTTAAGTCTACAGGCTTCACGAACCAGTATGGTACAAACAATCTCGTCGTTGCAAAGAATGTAACAGGTAACCAGGGCTCCAAGAACAAGCACTTCAAGATAACTATCCAGTTAACTAACCCCGATGGACTCCAGATCAGCGATAATGATGAGTTCACAGTTGTCGGCACTCTTGAAGCTGCTCCCGAGGAGAACAGTGTTACATCCTACAGCGCTACCGAAATGGCAGCCAATGCTGTGGATTCGCTTACATATGGTGCGCTTAAAGACGGCTATTCTTTCTATCTATGCAGCGGTCATACTGTAGAGATCAAGGGTATCCCGAGCGGTCTGGGCTACACCATAACTGAGCTTCCCGAGGGATACACCCCGTCTGTTGAGTATTCTTCCACAAGCGATAGCATGACAGGGGACAAGACTGACGAGGGTACAGCGATCAGCGGCGTCGGCGTTACAGAGTCCGGTTCCGAGACTATCTCCGAGTACTCTGTATCTGATACATACCTCAAGAGCGACACGACAATAACCTTCAAGAACGACCGCGCAGGAACTATCCCCACAGGTGTTATCGCAGCTGTAGGCGGGGCTCTCGGTATCCTTGCAGTTGGTGCTGCGGGTGTCGGCGTTGGTACATACTGCCTCAAGAAGAAGCGTTCCGAGGAATAATCATAAGTGCTCAGATTCTGGAAAGCACTGAATGATGTTTATGGGTGGCTTCTGATAGCGGTGTCTGTACTTATCATGCTCATCGGCTTCTGGCAATTGTTTGATAACTACTATATCTTCGGACATACGCTCGAAAGGAGCGTTCTGCAGTACAAGCCGGATCCGTCTGATCCGGCAAAGCAGAAGGATTCGCCTATAGTCAGTGACATGACGGCATGGCTCACTATCGACGGCACTAACATCGACTACCCGGTGATGCAGGGCGGAGATAATATCAAGTACCTGAACACGGATCCGCTCGGGGAGTACTCCTTATCCGGCAGTATCTTCCTCGATTTCAGGAGTTCACCGGACTTTACTGACGATTTTTCAATTGTCTATGGTCATCATATGGAGTACGGGAAGATGTTCGGAGCGCTCGACGACTTTCTGAATGCTTCCTATCTCAGCGAGCATACCACAGGTACGCTCATGGTCGGCAGAAATGCCGAAAAAGTATACGATATCGAGGTGTTCGCTTCAATGAGAGTGGGCGCCCGCGAAAAAATAGTATTTGATATGCAGCAGGACGCTATCCGGCAGTACATCGAGAATAATTCCACTGTGTTCACCGGCGCGAAGGACGCGAGGATACTCGGGCTCTCGACCTGTGCTGACAGTGATCTGCTTTCAAGGATAGTCGTATTCTGCTACATACTCGAGTAAATGAAAGGAGGGAAGGCATATGAAAAGACTGAAGATGATGATATCGGCAGCTGCAGTGTGCCTTCTCTCTTTTGTCTTTGTATTCGCCGGCGGGACATCTGCAAGTGCATATGAATCATTTACCGCGGAGGTGCCTGTCAGCTGCTTCTTTGATGCTGATAATATTACCGGCGCTTATACTATCGCTATAGAAGCTGTGACTTCGATTACTCCGGAGCCGGTTCCCGGTGAGCTCATCATCAGTGATTCGGGCTATGACAGCTTCGGGCTCGTTATCAGCGAACCCGGTACATTCATATATAGGGTCTATGAAGTCGAGGGCGACGATCCCGGTGTCGATTACGACCGCAGAGTATATACTCTCACGCTTTTTGTTGAGAATGATGATGACGGCGGTCTCAGATATGCGATAACGGCTGCTCTTGAGGGCAGTGATGACAAGGTAGAACAGGTCGATTTTAGGAATAAAGTTTTGCCGGATGAGGTCGTGACAACCACGACTTCCACCACAATTACAACAACAGCTCCTGAAACTATCGTGACTACAGTGCAGACCACTCTTCCGGCAGTTACTACTGCCCCTGTGACTACCAAGCCCGCAGAGACCAACCTCATAACCGTGCTGATAGACGGAGTGCTGACAGGGGATTCTTTCCCTGCGCGTGCTCTGCGCTTCACGATGGCGGCTGCTGCTCTGACAGCTGTTGCTGCGCTCCTTTTCAAGCGTAAAAACGATGAGGAGGAGGGTGACGATGAGTAAGACATTTAAAGAACGCATACTGAGTGCATTCTGCGCTGCGGCGATGTTGTTCTCGTCGGTCAGCAGTACGCTTTGCCCCGTATTCACAGCGGTGGCGGAGGACAGTATTGCAGCTGAGGACAGCGTTCTCAGCCTAACAAGTATCGAAGTCTACCCGAATGGCGAGGGCGCCGACGAGGTCGTTACTCTCGAGGGAATGATGCCCGAGGGCGCCGAGGCTGAAGTCGTGGACCTATCAGACGAGGTCTCCGGCATTGCTGCGTATGACATAACTATCACCGACGGCGATGAGGAATTCCAGCCGGCAGACGGTGAGCCGATATATGTCGAGATATCCGACCCGGACATTTCCGGCAGCGACCCGATAGAGCTCTGGCACATCAGAGACGACGGCGAGCGCGAGCAGATAACGGATTTTGTCGCTGAGGACGGCAAGATCAGCTTCTATGCGACCGGATTCAGCGTTTATCAGATCGTGAAGCCCGAGAGTGGATTTGATCTATTCCAAATCCTTGCCGATTACGGAGACGACGGTTTTGATGTTTCTTATGTTGCAAGTGATAAGTCAAACGCTGCCGGTACACCGTCAAGAGGCGGCCCGTTTTATCTCAGGAATGAGACGATGTCGTTCACTGACAAAAATTCCTCCGAAGACAGAATAGGAATAGTGTCAAACAAGCAGGGTGACAAAAGTAATGCTGCGAAGCTTTACTTTGAAGAGGGCGGCACCGCCAACAATCAGTTCTACATCTATTTTAAGAATGATGACGGTACAAAGAATTACCTTGAAATGTATACTGGTTCTTTTGGAAGTGCAAGCCGAGCTGGTTTAAGAATTGCAGCCTCCAGCGATGACAAAACTCTTTTCGAGTTAGAAAAGCACTCGTCTGCTGAAAAGTTCAGGATTGCTGCAACTGTTGGCGGCAAAACGTTCTTGGTGATAAGAAATGGTAGTGATGCGAATAATCCTATGCCTGTGGTTGGGTATGAGTTAACTAACACTGAGGGAGATAAGGGTACTGTCTGGATGTCACTGGATGAATATGCAGCAGACTCTCTCAACCTCAACAACAAGACCTACGGTCTGATGAACTATACGACCGGAACGCACGGCTATGCGCTCATGGCGGGAGAAGATGACAGAGTCCACTCTCTTGTGCAGCTCATTACACGCAAAAACACTGCCTCTGCTACTCCGAATATCCTTTATGTCGATGAGGGAAGCGAGGTCGCGATGTGGACCTTCCACTCCACAGAAAGCGGAAATTACAAGCTCTCGACCGACAGCGGCAACGGAACGGAGTATCTGGTGATGTCCGGCGATGTCCTCACGCTCACATCGAGTGAAGATGATGCGACTGAGTTTACGATCACGACCGGTACTGACGGCAAGATAAGACTTTCGAGCGGCGGGAAGAATGTGTGTCTGACTAACGAGCAAACCAGCAATGGTACGGTCTATGATTTTGAGCCTGGTACATCTTCCGGAGACGACTCGTGGCTGTACTTCGTCGATTTTGCGACTATCTCAGATGATGATTTTATTAAATTCTCTGCGGACAGAGTCAGTGTATCTGACGTAAAGACAGGGGACAGAGTCATCGTTTATATCCGTATCTGGGACGATGTGAACAAGGTTTACAATATGTACGCCGTGGATTGTGACGGCACACTTTTCCCATGCTATGCGAGCGGCGGTAAGATACTCTGGCTCGCCGACGGCACCTGCTCCCTCGAATGGGAGTTCACTGAGTATCTTGACAAGGTAACTAAACAGCCGAACTACTACTATGAACTCTACAATCCTTACTCGGAAAAGTATCTTGCACCCCAGATGCAGGGCAGTCAGGTGATTTCTGACAGCACTATCGGTATCAATATGCAGGGACGCCGCAATGGTGAGTTCTATTCGCAGATCGGCGCTTGGGACAACACCTACTATGCTTATGTCGGACTTACTCCCAATGAGGACAATACAAGGCTCGTTCCCTGTGCACTGGCGAATTCTGTCGATTTCTATTTCGCGACTATAGAGGATCTCAACCTCTCTGACAGCCTGCACACGGTCAAGACTGTTGATAACATGGAGCATGGTATCACGGTTAAGATGCAGGATTTCCCCAACCGTCCTGCTATGAGCAATTTCCTTGGTACTGATGCCGGTTCTGCGGTACAGTATACTGACGCCGGTATCCTTTCTACTGACATCGGAAAGAACGGATACCCGACCGTTACCAGAAACGGACAGTCTCTTGCAGGTCTCTTTAATAATACTACAATTGTAAACCATCTCTTCATCGAGAGCGTATACAACTCAAGCGGATACTTTGAATTCGACAGCTGCCAGAATTTCGCGTCGTTCTATAATATCGACGGCAGCCTAAATCCCCTTTATACCGAAACGGACAGCCAGGGGAATGAGATCACGATGAGGGACTTCACTGTCTTCAGAGAGCTCGGTACTACGGATAATAATAACGGTATGACAAGAAGGCACGGACAGTTTTTACCGTATGACAGCATTGTTGGAAAGCCAATCTCAAAGCATAAGAACACATACAAGGCACTCACTGATCCTGACGGTTACTCCTATTATTTGGGAGAAGACGGAGAGATCCATAGAGGCGAGAAAGACAGTGGTGCACTCCCGGATAGTGACCCTCGTAAGTACGAGGAGATGTACAATGTCGGGAACAATCCCAACTACTACAACGGCATGGAGCTCGAAGCGTCGTTCGTGCAGACAGTCAGCGGACTTGATGCATGGGGACACGATATGGTATTCGAGTTCACCGGCGACGACGACTTCTGGCTCTATGTTGATGGAGAGCTTATCATCGATCTCGGCGGTATCCATTCTGCGCTCGAAGGAAACGTAAACTTCCGTACAGGCGAGGTAAGCGTTAACCACAAGACGACCACTCTCAAACAGGTGTTCATCGACAACTTCACTGCCCGCTATAAGGCGGCGCATGATGGTAATGAACCGTCTGAACAAGAGATAAGCGACTATCTCCTGAAATACTTCCAGCCAGATCCAAGCAAGCCCTACGGCTGTGAGGACATCTTCGCTGATTATTCTTCTCATACGATGAGAATATTCTACATGGAGCGCGGTGCGGGTGCATCAAACCTCCATATGCGCTTCAATCTCGCTTCTGTAACGCCCGGACACGTTGTTGTCTCCAAGTCGATAAGCGGCGAGGGTGAGCAAGATCTTGACAAGGAATTCCTTGAATATCCTTTCCAGATCTACTATACACTTCCTGTTGATGAGGAAGGCAATCCGGGTGAAGAGCAGCTCCTCAAGAACGATGATGAACATACCTGTGTCACATATCAGAATTCCAATCAGAGCGTAAGATTCGTTCAGCTCTACCGTCCGCCAGGATTTGCTGATGACGAAGGATATGAGAACGTATACTTCCTTAATCCGACTAAGAATGCCGAGATCGCATTCCCGGACAAAACTATCAGCTACAGACTCGTGGAGTGTGCGGTAGACGATCAGGTCTACTCAAAGGTACTGATAAATGGTGTTGAGGTCCCTGCTGATTCGACTACACATGATTTGGCAAGCTATTCGTCAGATCTTGTTACAGCTGAAAACAGACCTACAATAACCTTTGACAATGTAACGAATGAGAACATCGTAAGAGATCTGTATATCCGCAAGAAGCTCATTGACGAGGACGGCAGAGAGATATTCACTGACCCGACGACCTTTGATTTCAGATTGTATCTGTCCTCAGTGCCGGTGGCTACAAAGGATATCCCGCTCGCTAATATGCAGAAGTACTATGTTCTTTCTCCGGACAACAAGATGTGCCGTTTCGACCATGATAAGGGCAGATTCGTTGCAACTGACCTTGATTATTCTCACGAGGCAGTCAAAGCGCTGATAGCATACTGCAATGATTTTGACGAGGACAACGAGGTCTATATACAATACAATCTTAATCATATTTCTGCACCTATAGAATCATACGGTATAAGCGACATGACGGAGATCACATTCCTGACTTCCGGATTCGGAGCTATCTCAAAGATACCGGCAGGTTACACGATATGCGTTCCCGGAGTTCCCAACGGCTCAGTTTTCAAGGTGACTGAGGACGTAAAATCCGGATATGGTATCATGGGATATGAACGAAAGAACGGTTTGCTTATCGAGAATAATATAACTTCAGAGATAGCCTCATATCAGGAATATGACGGACAGCCGCTCAATGTCGGAAGGATCATGCAGAGCGTTGATCCGCACATGGAGGTCGTGAACAGAAAGGGCTACGGTCTGACTGTAAACAAAAAGTGGAGCGACCTTGAGCTTACGACCTATCACGAGAAGATCTATGTTGCAGTCTATGCAGACGGAGAGCTCGTTGAAGGCTCAGTGAAGCAGATAGAGTCACCGAGCATATCAGCGTACTATTTCTGGACTTCTCTGAAGCCTAATGCTGACGGTTCGCCGAGGACTGACTTCACCGGATATGAGGTCCGTGAGGTCGAGCTCGAAGCAGACGGTGAGCTTACGGTCAGTGATGACGGTACAGTAAGCGGATACACAAACGTGATACCGCTCAACAGCGGGGCTGAAGTCAGTCTATACACTGTCCCAACAGCCGAAGCTACACCGAACCGTGATCCTGATCGCGTTGAGACGGATCCTGAAACAGGAAAAGAGACAAAGTATTATCGTTTTGATTACTGTGTTTCCTATGCCACAGCAGCTGATACGGGTACTTCGCGTACAGATACGATAAGCAATACCCGCAAAAACGGTATCGCGCTCAGACTGTTCAAGTGGGACAGCACAGATCCGCTCAGCGGCGGTGTTTTCACCCTCAAGGACAGCACAGGAGCTGTTGTCGGAGAGTTCACTTCTGACTCTGATGGCCTGATAAAAATGCTGTACAGCTTTGAACCCGGGGCGATGTACACCCTTGTACAGAATTCCGCTCCTAACGGTTATGTCGGACTGCAAAAAACGCTGAAATTCAGAGTCACCGATGCCGGACAGCCGGAACTGTTCTATGCTGACGGTACCTCCCCGTGGGGCAGCGAGATGACAGGTGTAAGCTACGACAGCAGCTGGGCTTCGGGAAAGAATGGCTCAAACGGTATCACTGCGTATATCGACGTTTATAACAAGCCCTTCAATCTCAAGGTCATGAAGATGGACAGCGAAAATCCTGATCTCATGCTTGATTCTGCACACTTCGCGCTCTATAAGCAGTCAAACACAAATATCAACGGTTATGTCAAATACAAGGATCCGATAACAGGATTCGAGGATATGGTAACTGTTGACGGCGTGGTAGATGTCTGCGGAGGAAACAGCGGAAGAGTGATTAATCCCGGCGTAAACGGTGCGGTATTCTTCCTCACCGAGACCGCGGCTCCCTTGAATTATAAAAAGCTCGATGAGGACATCATCTTCAGGATCTCGCCTCTCGGTATACCTACGCTCATATCCTCCGGACAGGGCGAGCTGACAGAGACTGATGACAGCTATATCTTCACTCTCAGCGTATCGAATGTAAAGGATAATGACAAAACAACGCTCGCTATCGACAAGCGAGTGGAGGGCGCCTTTGGCAACAGGCACAAGGAGTTCACGTTCACTGTCAATATCTCTAACGCAGGAGAGGGAACTGCTTTTGAGTGGACAAAGAACGGAACGAAGCAGACTCCTATGGGCACATCGGCAACGTTCACGATGAAGCATTGCGACAGAGTGGTCATCTCACTGCCGGTAGGCGCACAGGTAACTGTGACCGAAGCAAATGAGGACTACGATACCACATTCAAGCTCAGCGGCGGAGATGCGGAAGTGCGCACAAGTAAGACATTCACAGTTGATTCTGCGACGAATCTGCTCGTAGTGAACACGCTGAATGGTACGGTTGCGACAGGCGTTGCGTCGTCTTTCATGACTGCTGCGATACTCATGCTCGCGCCGGTCGTACCGCTCGGTATGCTTCTTTACTGCAAGCGCCGCAGAAGAAAGTGGGAAACGGTCTGAAAATACTAAGACCGGGCAGGCACTTTTCGTGAGCAGCTGAAACATCATAGTATATGACAGAAAAGAGAGCATTTTTGCTCTCTTTTCTTTTTGTACTTCCGTGGGTATCAGGCTTTCAGATCTACCATTATCCTTGCCTCTGCGCAGCGGCATCACTTGTGAGGTTTTGGAGATTTTGAACAAGTTCGTAAGCGTCAATTTGTTCGATTACACAAAATTATACACTTTTCCACCATGGCACTTTATTATCCGCTCGGAAAATGGTATAATGATTGTAAAGATCCTGTATGAACTGAATACTGGTCAACTCACCCAATACTCTGACAGAACAGGAGGCTGCTATGAAGCTGGATCCCAAGTTTTTTCCACACTCTTTAAGGACACGGATCACTATGACCGTGCTCTGTGTTATACTTGCAGCTCTTGCAGTCACCACGCTGCTCAGCGCTGTTTTTATCCGCAAGACCGAGAGCAACAAATCGGATCAGCTGCTGCAGATGCTCTGCGAGTCAGGGGAGCGGAGTCTTGATTACTATTTCGACAGCGTCCAGAACTCGGTGCTGAAGGTCACGTCCTATGCGGAGGAAGACCTCGAAAACGTGGACACCGATGAGGAATTTGCAGAGCATATGGAGCGAGCCCGGGAATACTTCGGGATAATGGCTTCCAAGACCAAGGGCGTTCTGACCTATTATTACCGTATCGACCCGTCGGTCTCCTCTGAGGTAAAGGGCTTCTGGTACACTGATCTGACCGGCGAAGGCTTTGAGGAGCATGAGGTCACCGATATCACGCAGTATGATGTTGAGGATACCTCAAGGCTGGTATGGTTCACAGTCCCGAAGCACGAGGAAAAGCCTATATGGCTCCCGCCCTATATCACGGACAACCTTGATGTGCGCGTTATCTCCTACGATGCGCCGGTCTATTGGAAGGGACGGTTCATCGGCGTTGTCGGCATCGAAGTGGACTATTCCACAATGGCAGAGGAAATTAACAGTCTCCGCCTTTACGATAACGGATATGCGTTCCTGAGCGGCACTGACGGGAAGCTCTTCTATCACCCGCGCCTTGACGTGGCAGATCTTCCTTCGGAATCGGAATTTGAGATACCTTTCGACGAATCGGACGGGAACAATGTGATCCGGTATACATATCTCGGAGAGGAAAAAGAGGCGGTCTGGCGCTTGCTGAGCAATGGTATGCGCCTGACAGTCACAGTTCCTGTCTCGGAAACACAGGGTGACTGGAAGGGACTGATCCTGAATATAATCATGGGCGCCGTTGTCGTCCTGATCGCAGCAAGTCTTTTCCTGATGTACAACACAAGACGTATCACCAGACCGCTTGAAGAGCTCACCAAGGCAGCGGAACAGGTGGATAAGGGCAATTATGACTTCGTTCTGTCCTATGACAGAGAAGATGAGATCGGCAGACTGACAAGGTCGTTCAGAACGCTGTCGGATAATGTGAAGGTGCATATCAATGACCTGAACGGGCAGGTGTTTATCGATGCGCTGACGAATGTGAAAAACAAGGGCGCGCTGTCAAATCTCTTTGACCAGATCCAGCAGGAGATCGATAGCGGTGCAAAGGATATTGAGTTTGCTGTCGGAGTTTTCGACAGCGATGACCTGAAGCTCATCAATGACCGGTATGGACATGATAAGGGCGACATTTACCTGAAAAAAGCCGCTCATACCATTTGTGAGGTCTTCAAGCACAGCCCTGTGTTCCGTATGGGCGGAGATGAATTCGCCGTCATTCTGGAGCATGAGGACTATAATGACCGTGATGTGATCGGGGAACGTTTTGACTCTGCCGCAGCGGAGATAAATGCTGCTGCCGCTGAGCCGTGGGAACGGGTGCAGCTCTCCAAGGGATTTGCTGTTTTTGATCCGTCATCAGACAGCAGCGCGGCTGATGTTATGAAGCGGGCGGATCAGTTCATGTATGAGAACAAGCGTGACAGAAAAAAAAGACAGAAACAGTAAAGGAGACGGTTTATGTATTATTCCAGCATCGGAGCCATTTCGCTGATAGTGCTATGTATCATCAACATCGTGGCTCTCAGAAAGGTCGAGAACACGAGCAGCAATAATGTGCGGCTGAAATACCGTCAGTATCTGCTCTCTCTGATCGTATTCTTCATTTCAGATATTATGTGGGGATTCTTCTATGAGCAGAAATGGGTGATACTTACATATGCGGATACCTGCCTGTTTTTCGCTTCTATGGCTTTATCCGTGCTTCTCTGGACAAGAGCCGTAGTTGCTTTTTCCGGAAAAATAGACAAAGCCGGAAAGCTCCTTGTGTCGAGCGGCTGGACTGTGTTTACCTTTGAGATCGTCGTTCTGATGGTCAATCTGTTTATTCCTGTCGTTTTTAAATTCAGTGAAGACAAGGAATATATCCCGCTTCCTGCGAGATATATCGGGTTGTTCCTTCAGATCGTGCTTTTCCTCGTAACGTCTGTATTCGCTATCGTCATGGCGGTACGTTCAGAGGGTATGAACAGGTCACACTACAGAACGATAAGTATTTCCGGCATCATCATGACCTTCTTTATTGTCGTTCAGATGTTTTTCCCGCTGATGCCGTTCTATTCGATGGGCTGCCTGTTCGGTACCTGTCTTATCCACACATTCATTTACCAGGATAAAGACGCTGAACAGAATATGGCTATCAATCAGGCAAGGCAGAAAGCGTACAGGGACGGTCTGACCGGCGTGAGAAACAAGCTGGCGTATCTCGAAGCGCTGGCTGAACTGGAAACTGCTCTCGAGACCGGTGAATTGACAGAGTACGGCGTGGCCGTATTTGATGTGAACGACCTTAAAACTATCAATGATACATTAGGTCATGAAGCCGGCGATGAATACATCAAGAGCGCCTGCAAGGTGATATGTCGTCAGTTCACTCATAGTCCGGTGTTCCGTATCGGCGGAGATGAGTTTGTCACTATCCTTAAAGGAGACAATTATGCGGATCGTGATGCGCTTATGAGCTCCTTCCGGGATACTATCCGCCAAAATCAGCAAAACGGCAAGGTGATCGTAGCGAGCGGTCTTGCTGTATATGACAATTCGGAAGACAGCAGCTACAATGATGTTTTCAAGCGCGCTGACAATTCCATGTACGAACAGAAACGCGCCCTCAAGGCTGCTGCGGTCCGGGTCGATGTTTGATAGATTGCGTGGAACTGAATAGCTCAAAAAACACATCATGGAGGTCTTGAACTTTGAAATTATCGTTTGAAAAAGGCATTTTCGCCCCGCTCCCTGTGCTTATCATAGGCACTTACAACGCTGACGGAACTCCCAATGCAATGAACGCGGCGTGGGGAGGACAGGTCGGCATGAGCCAGATATCAGTTAGCCTTGCAGGGTCGCACCGCACGACTGATAACATCAAGCTCAACAGGGAGTTCACTGTCGCGTATGCTACGGCAGAGCAGATCGCTGCCTGTGATTATGTGGGCGTAGTGTCCGGAAACAACATTGAGAACAAGCTGGAGAAGTGCGGGTTTACCGTTACGAAGTCCGACAAGGTGAACGCGCCCGTCATCGACCAGCTCCCTGTGACTATCGAGTGCAGGGTCATCGACATTCAGGAGGAATTCAATGAGACCAGAGTCGTTGCTGAGGTAGTTGGTCTGAAGGCTGACGAGAGCGTCCTGACCGACGGAAAGGTCGATTACAGCAAGGTGGGGCTTGTCATTTACGATACCGCTGCAAAATGCTACAGAAAGGTCGGCGAGAGCGTTGCTGCTGCACGAAGCGTCGGCAAAAAATTTGAGTGAGGATAGATCCGTTAGTTGAAAAATACTCTTGAATAAGCAAGTGAAAAGCTCCCCGTGGGGAGCTTTTTCGTTGACTTATTGACGGAGAGTGGTATAATGAAATGCAAAAATGACTGAAGGAAGTACATTGCAGATCAGATGAGCGCATTATCACGGTACGCCCGCATAAATGCCTCGCACGCGGTTTGCCCTGAGCCTGCTGTCTGCCAGAATATCGTGCCTGCCTCATCGGAAACATTCAGGTAGTCACCGTCGCACTGCCGCCAGCCGTAGAGCAGGCAGCGTCTGCCGTTTATGTAGAACGAGCATTCCTCGCCGGTGCGGGCGCAGCGGAAAAGCTCAGACTCAAAGTCCAGCCGCATCTGGTACCAGACTGCGCCGCCGTGGACAGAGCCGGAAATTCCCTCGCTGACAAACCCGGATCTCTGATAAAACCGCAGCAGCGCTTCCTTGCAGGTGAGGACTATCCCACGGCGTCCCTGTTGTTTCGTCTGCTCGATGACGTGTGACATCAGTCGAGACGCAAAGCCGCTTTTCCGGCTTGCGGGAGAGGTCGCCACGCCGAACAGCATTAGCCATGCACCGTTCGGAGAATACAGCTCTGTATCCTCGTACATCTCGTCGGTAAGGTTGGGGAGGTCGGTCGTCATGCCATTTATCATGGCAGCTATATGTCCGTTGGATTCGGCGAGCCAGAAGCACTCGGGGAAGGTGTGCAGACGAAGTGAAAATGCGTCGCGGCTTGCAGCTTCTGCCTCGGGAAAGCAAGCCCGCTCAAGCTCAGTGACCGCATCCAGATCGTCCGGCACAGCCTGTCTGAATGTTATTTCCTGCATAGATCCTTCACGACCTCTCCTGCTATTATCAGTCCCGCAACCGACGGCACAAACGCCGTACTTCCGGGGATATCGCGGCGCTCCGTGCACTTGTGCTTCGCGCCCGGAGGGCAGATACAGTGCGTCCGGCAGGAGATAGACATATCCTCGAGCGGGCGGGTCGGCTTTTCCTCGGAATAGACCACTTTCAGCTTTTTTACGCCGCGCTTGCGGCATTCGATACGCATGACCTTCGCCAGCGGACAGACCTTCGTTTCGTAAATATCCGCGACGCGGAATGCGCTCGGATCGAGCTTGTTTCCCGCACCCATGCTGCTGATGATCGGGATCTGCATTTCCTGCGCTTTCATGACGAGCGTCAGCTTTGCTGTCACTGTATCGACCGCGTCAACGATGTAATCATGGTCCTCGAAGTGAAATTCGTCGGCATTCTCCGGCAGGAAAAAACACTTGTGGATGCGGATATCGACGTCAGGATTTATCTCGCGCATACGCTCAGCCATGACATCGGCTTTGTACTGCCCGACGGTCCTGCGGGTCGCGATTATCTGTCGGTTCAGATTTGTCAGGCACACTTTGTCGTCGTCGATGAGATCGAATGCACCTACGCCGCTGCGGACAAGTGCCTCGCAGACGTAGCCGCCGACACCGCCTATCCCGAACACTGCTACGCGCGATGCTCTGAGACGGTCGATGCCCTCTTTCCCTATCAAAAGCTGCGTTCTTGAAAATTGGTCAAGCATTTGAAACCTCCGGAATGATATCGTTCAATATTGGAAGAATGCGCGTGACTTCGTCCTATGCAGTCAGATGTGACTGAGCTTGTGTCAGGTTGCACGCTTCTAAGTATTCATATAGAATCGGTATGATTATACCACGTTTGCAGAGGTTTGTCAATGCGTGACCGGTATGACCATATAACAAAAAGCTCCCCGGGCGGGGAGCTTTGTTTTGTGTTTTTATGAGCCGCTGCTGGGAACGGATATCTCGTACACGAGCGCCTCAGCTGCCTCCGGAATGAGAGGTCTTCCCCAGATGAAGCCCTGAATGTAGTCGCAGCCAATCTCGCGCAGCGTCTCGATCTGTTCCTGGAGCTCCACTCCCTCCGATACCACCTCGAAGCCCATGATGTGTCCCATGGAGATTATCGCGGCGACGTACTGCTTCGAGGACTCGCTGGAGTTCATCTTGTCGATGAAGGATTTGTCCACCTTCAGGAGGTCGGCTGGGAAGCTGTTGAGGTAGCTCAGCGCTGAATAGCCAGTTCCGAAATCGTCAATGGCTATTTTTATGCCCATTTCCTTTATCCTGTCGATACACCTCAGCGCCTTTTCGGCGGAGTCTATCATGATCGACTCTGTTATCTCTATCTCGAGCCTGTCGGCGGGGACTCCGCTGACTCTGAGCACCTCCCGGATCTCGTCAAGGAAGTCGTTTTTCATCAGGTGGCGCACGGAAACGTTGATACTGAGCACAAGATCGGCTCCGGAGTTCCTGAGCAGTTCGCCGAAGAAGACTGCTGATTTTCTGTATACAGCGCCGTCTACCTTGTCAATGAGCCCGACCTTTTCAGCCACCGGGATAAACTCCGCGGGGCTGACGTTGTTTCCGTCCGCGTCCTTCATGCGGGCGAGCGCCTCGAAGCCCCTGAGCTTGTGCTGCATATCATACTGCGGCTGGAGATTGAAGTATATGGTCTCGTTTTCGAGCGCCTCGCGTATGATCTTTTCGACCTCTATCGTGCGTTCAATCTTCAGCAGATCAGGCGTGAACCTGAGTATATGGCGGCTGCCGCCGGAGCGCTTGATCTCGTACATCGCGGCGGTGGAATAGGTCAGCAGCGGGTCTTTGAGCTTTGAATCTGTCGGATATGAAGCGTACCCGAAACTGGCGGTGATGTATAAGTCGCAGTCGTCTACGGTCAGGCGGCTGCTGAGGGCTGCTTCGTACATCTGGATAGTTTTCAGCACATCGTCCTCGGTCGGGTAATCGCGTATCACGAGGGCGAACTCGTCGCCGCTGATACGCGCGATGTAGTCCTTCGTACCGGATATACCAGCTTCCGCTAAGACCCTCCAGCGCTGTGCTATCTCGATTAGCACCTTGCTGCCGGTCTGGAAGCCCATAGTGTCGTTTACGCTCTTGAAGGAGTTGATGTCGATCATGACAGCCGTGAAACGCTCGTCCTGTCGGATAAGCTCATCTATCAGCTCGTCGCAGGCAAAGCGGTTGGGAAGCGAGGTGAGCACGTCCGTGTAGCTCATCTGCTTCAGGCGCTCCATCATTCTGTAGCCTGCGAGCTGCGAGGAGATGAAGTAGGCGGTGAGCTCGAGCGTCTCCTTGATCCGCATGGTGTTGGTCGTGTCGAAGTTGGTCGCCCAGACGAAGCCGATGACCTCATCGTTGTGGCGCAGCGGGAACAGGATAAAGCTCCTGACGCCGGCTGCCCCGAAGGTGTGGTACCATGCGGGGTTGAGCTTGCGAATGTGCTCGATGTCGTTTTCGTCCTTGAGCACCATGCAGTCGCTGCCGCTCATCATGTCCACCCACGACGCGGCGATGTCAGAGAAGTTGGAGAATTCGGTCACGCGCTTGACCTTGCTTTTTTCGTCAATGCTCGCTGTCAGTACGGAGTATTTTCCGGGGGCGTCGTCCATTACCATGATGGAGCAGACCTCCGCCCGGCATATCAGTCTGATGTCCTTGATGACGTCGGCGATGTTATGCTTGAAATCGTCGGAGCTGTGGAGCTTAATACAGGCTTTCAGCACGTCCTCGGAGGCTGTTCCGGACTGGCTCGAGCTCACGCCGACCTCCTCCGGGTCGCAGGGGCGTGTGGTGTATATGCAGTAGCAGGTGTCCCCGTCCTCAACGGACATGGGCATACTGAAAATGTCGAACCAGATGTTCAGCTCGTTGAGGTGGACGTATGTATGCACGGGTATCTTCTTCACTGCGGAGCGGTAGAGGATATCCTCGAAGCCGGTATCCTTCGGGAGGTAGTCCGTGTAGGGAGAACCCGGGATAAATCTATGAGTGGCCATGAAGACGTCCGGGATACCTGTCGTATGCGGAGTCACCGGCAGGGCGGGGTGCTCCAAGGGGTAGAGATAGCTTGCATTTCCTGTAACTATCCGTATCTCACCGTACCCGCCGTCAGCCGTTCTCTCGACTGACATTATCGAGGTCGGGGCACTGTAGCAATCGACAAGTTCCTGAAAATCCATTGTAGCTCCCTTCCGCAGTCTGGTGTCTGCTGTGATCTGTGTCCGGTGCCGCGTGGCCTGGATATCACGTTCAGCACGTCATCTGCTATTATTATACTATATTATTTGTGGAAAAGCAATAGAAATCTCGATGATTTTTACAAAAATATGTTGTTTTGTACTTGCTGGCAACAAATTGATTTGTGGGACTAAGTGTGGTATACTTATTGCAGGAGCTGCGGGGAGCATAGCGGGACACTTCCGCGCTTCCCGTCAGAGTTTGCTGATAACATGACGATATTTCACGTTCGGGAGGAAAATATGACTGAGGAACTGAAAAACAAATGCGAGCTTTTTGAAAGGAACCGTTCCGCGATCGCCGGGAAGTTCATGCTCGAAAAGTCTCTGATGAGCACGGCGGCGGGGCTTATCCTGACCGGTGCGGACAAGGAAGCGGACGTCGGGAAGCTGAAGGAGTGCCGGAAGATACTTAACAGGCACACTGGATTTTTCTCGGAGTACAGGGACGCTGTTAAGCTGGCTCTGGTCAGCGGGATGGCACTTTCAGACGATGCTGAGCAGTATATCGAGGACGTCAAGGCGGTCTACAAAAAGCTGCACAAGGGACATTTCAAGGACAATTCATATATGGTGCTCGCGGCTATGCTCATCTGTGACCTCGGCAGGCAGGGCGATGCGGATCTGATCGTTGAAAAGCATAACGAGCTGATGAAACGAATGGACAAGCTGCACCCGCTTATCACGGACTCGGAGGACATCTCCTATGTGATACTGCTTGCGCTGTCCGACAGACCGGCTGATGCTATCCTCAGCGATATGGAGGAGTGCCTGGAGCACCTCAAAAAGGTCTGCAAGGTCAAAGCAGGCTCCGATACCGTGCAGCGGCTCAGTGAGATACTTGCGCTGACCGACGGTGATATCCGGGAAAAGTGCGAAAGAGTCATCAGGCTCTCAGACGCATTGGAGCAGAGCAAGACCGTGTCTGTGGACGGGTATGCTTTTTCGTCGCTCGGTATGCTCATCGGTATCAATGAAGAGCCCGAGGTCATTGCCGGGGAGATACTCGGGGCGTATGAGTTCCTCAAAGAGAAAAAGATATTCGGCAACGATCAGGACGACAAAAAACAGCGGCTGATGTTCGCGGAGCTGCTTGCGGCTCAGAGCTTAGGGACGGGTACGGAGGTCGTGAGCAATGCGTTCATCAACAACGCTATATCGGTCATTAAGGCGAAGCAGACTGCCGCGATGATAAGCATTATCTCGAATGTTCTGCCTGTGGTATTGGGTGCGGTCTCGGGTTCGGACAGCAGCGGAGCTCAGAGCGGAAATTCTTCTCACCCGGAACAGTCTTCTTCCGGCAGCGGGATAGAACAGGACTGAAAAATGAAAAGCACTTGCTATTGCGGGCAAGTGCATTTTTTGCCAATGGGGAAAGTGCCTGCTTTCAGACATAGAGCGCTGTGTTTGTCAGGCTCTTTGCGGCGGGGAGTTTCAGGAAATATTGTTAAAAAGCAGTCGTTATATTGATTTTTGTCATGAAATAGTGTATAATAGTATGTAAAGTTTACAAGGATCTCCTTTTTCTTCCGGAGGTGCCATTATGATCTATAACGATCCTGTTTTTTTTAAGATCGCTGAAGCTCTGCTGGTCGAGTATACCAGCGTTTATTACATAGATGCGAAAACAAATGAATATCAGTGGTATTCTGCCGACGCCGAATTCCAGTCCCTCCACATCGAGCAGGGCGGCAAGGACTTCTTCAAGAACCTCAGAAGAGACGCAGATCAGGTCATCTTCGAGGAGGACAAGCATATCTTCATGCGGGATATCCAGAAGGAGAACCTCCTTTCCCTCGTCGGCAAGGGCTCGAAGCGGCAGATAGAGTACCGCCTCATGATCGACGGCAAGTCTGTGTACCACGCGCTGAGCCTGATAAGAGGTGCCGGCGATACTGACGACTACTTCATTCTCGGCGTCAAGAACATCGACAAGGAAGTCAGGGAGCGTCAGCAGGCTGAACTGTTCCAGCACGAGCGCGAGATCTACAACCAGATAGCGGAAAGCCTTGCCGGGCATTTCGATACGCTTTACTATGTCGATATGGAGACGAACGAGTACTTCGAGTACTCATCCACCGATATCTACAAGAGCCTCAATATTCCCACAAAGGGCAAGGATTTTTTCAGCGAGAGCCTGAAAAATATGAAGAAGTTCATCCATGAGGAAGATCAGGAGCGGGTCATTCCGCTGTTCTACAAGCACACAATGCTCAGGAACCTCAAGAACGCAAAGACGTTCAGCGTGACCTACAGGCTCATGATGTCCGGGACTGTCATGCACTGCCGGTGTTTACAGATCCGGGCGAGCGACAGAAAGCATATCCTCGTCGGTATCGATAACATCAACGATGAGGTCAGGGCAAGGGAACTGCTCGAGGAGACAAAGAAGAAAAGCGTCACCTACGGGCAGATAGTTAACAGCCTCGCACTGCGATATGATGTCATATACTACGTCAACGGCGAGACCGGTGAGTACCTGCGGTATTCTTCTGATGTTATCTCCAACGACCCCTCAGTGCATTTTGAGGGCAATGATTTCTTCGCGGAGGTTGTCAAGACTATTGACACAGTGGTATATGCCGAGGACAGGGACAGGATACGTTCGTTGATCGACAAGGACTACATAATCACCTCTCTCGGCAACACCAAGCAGTACAGCGCGGATTACAGGAATAGTGTCAACGGCAGGACTGAGCACAAAAGAGGCACTGTTATGCGCGCCAACGACAAGGTGCATTTTATAATCGGACTTGAGAATATCGACGAGGAGGTCAAGAAGG
>JAEELF010000040.1 GCA_016288815.1 Ruminococcus sp. | reverse complement strand
TATGCTCGGCACGCACAGTACCGCGTAGACAATGTAGGGTATCCTGTACATCTTCTGGTTTTTGCGCATGGTCTCGGCGTTTTTCGCCAGTGCAGCCTGACGCGCGAGTCGTGCCTTTTCCTTCATCTCGCGGTCGCGGAGCTCGGCGTAGTAGTCGCGGGGCTTCTCGCCGGATTTGACGGTGAGGTCGCCGCCGTGTGCGCCGTCGGAGGAGCGCATATGGTCGCGTGATGAAGTCTTTTCCTTTGCGGCGATGACTCCGCTGACCTGAGCCTGTTCCATGTCGGAGGTGGAGGTCTTCTGCCACTCCCTGAGGTTGTCGGCGTAATCACTGTGGAACTGACCCTCGCGGGAGGCTTCGTCGTTCATTTTCAGTGCCTCGTCGAAGTAGGGGAAGCCCGGCTGCTCGGAGAGGTATTTGTACTTCCTGAACGTTATTATCGCCGTGACCGCGACTCCTATAGCTATCGGAGAGTACAGCATCTGGAGGTTCGACAATCCTACCTCCCAGCCGCCCTCGGAGAATGCGAGCACCATGCTTGATGATAGCATCATTATCGGCGCGAGTATCATATGGAACGTGCTACGGTCGCCGATACCCGAGAACATCAGCCACGAATACGCTCCGCACAGCAGCATACTGATGATGAGGAGAAGCGTGCTCGAGGCGGGGTTCATCAGCGAGAGTACTACATACAGCGCCGAGGCAGCCGTCAGCGCTATGCCCGGTATCACGCCCAGCCAGAACAGTAGAGTGTTGACCTTGCCGATGAGCTTCATAGCTTTCCGGCAGCGGAACATATCGTTCAGCTCTTCGTGTGTCATTTTTTCCATTTTTAGCCTCCTGTGTCAGTTTTGCGGCAAAGTGAATATAATATACCGTATCAGACGTCAGCGATGTTGGTGACGACGCCTGCGGGGGAGATGTCGATGTGCCCGAAGGAGGGTTTGCTGCCGTCGCGGGGACAGGCGCAGCTTCCGGGGTTCATGATATAGAGCCCGTCCTCGAAGCTGTTGAAGCGGCAGTGGGTGTGCCCGTAGAGGACGATGTCGCAGCCGTTCTGCCGTGCGAGGGACTTTATCCGCTCGAGGGAGCTCTTCACGCCGAACTGGTGCCCGTGGGCGGCGAGTATCTTGTGATCGAGGGCGGGGAGGGTAAAGACTTCGGGGCTGAAGCTGCGGTAGTCGCAGTTGCCGGCGACGTGGATTATTTTCGGGGCGAGTATCTCATGCGAGAGGACGAAGCGGTCGAGCTCGCGTTCGCCGTCGCCGAGGTGGAAGATCCAGTCGGCATCGGTGTTGCGCATGATGACGCTCTCAAGGGCGGGATAATTCCCGTGGGAATCGGATATGACTATGATACGCATTGCAGTTTCTCCATAATTCAGTATGATATCATCATACCACATTCCGCGGCAGATTTCAACCGTTGCTGCATAACAAAATTGTAATCTCAGGGATATCAGGAGGCAGACATGAATACAAATAATATTGACCCGAACAGGATGAACGGACTTCTCGGCGCTATCAGCAGGAAGATAGGCGTGCCGCAGGAGCAGCTCCGGAAGGAGCTCGAGGAGGGGAAATTCGACAGTGCGCTCAGCGCGATGAACAGCTCTGACGCGGCGAAGTTCCGGCAGGCGGTGAACAATCCAAAGCTCATCGAGCGAATGATGAGCACTCCGCAGGCAAAGGCGCTCTACGAGAAGCTGTCGGGAGGAGGCAGGTGAGGGCGCGTGGACGACGTCATGGGAAAGATTGGGGAGCTGCTGTCCGACGAGGAGAGCGTGAAGCAGCTCTCGGAGCTCGCGCAGATGATAATGTCCGGCGACTCGCATGAGGGCGGCGGGAGCACGTCTCCTCCGCCTGATCTCTCGGGGCTGACCAAGCTGAGCGGGCTCATGGGCGCGTTCTCGCAGAGCGACCCAAATGCTGACCTTCTGCTCGCGCTGAAGCCTCATCTCGGCGAGGAGAGGCAGAAAAAGGTCGATAAGGCGGTGAAACTGCTGCGGTTGCTGGCGGTGTGGAGCGCGGCGCGGGAGAGCGGTCTGCTCGACGATATTCTTTAAAGCAGGGGAGCGGTGAGAGGTGGCGATGTACGACAGCCGACAGATGGACAGAATGCGGCAGGAGGCGATAAGGCGCTCGCAGGAAATGCACAGCCGCGCCTCGCAGAATGCTGATATACCGCCGGATAAGCCCTCCGGAAAGCCGGCTCCGGACGTCGGGAAGCTGCTCAGCGACCTCCTCGGGAAGGGCTCGCTCCTTGACCGAGACAGGCTCCTCATAGGGGCGCTGCTGCTTCTCCTTCTGCGCGAGGGCGGCGACATACGGCTCATCATCGCGCTCGGGTACATATTGCTTTAGGAAGGCTGAAAAATGGGGACTGAGACTATATTCAACATCACCTGCGCGGCGGCTGCCGTGATAATGCTGGTCTACTACATGAGGCGCAGGCGTAAGCTGCTGTCGTTCGCATTCGGCTCTGTTACGGGGATCATCGCGCTTTTCCTCGTGAATTCGTATGGGTACATCGTCGGGGCAGAGCTGCCGCTGAACCTCTTCAACGTCTGTGGGAGCGCCGTGCTGGGAGTGCCGTTCGTGATATGCGTCACGGTATTAAAACTATTGTGAAAAATTAGTAAAAAAATACGGAAAGCTCTTGAAATTTTATTATTAATGTGGTAAAATAAGTCCATAGGAGGTGGACCATGAACATCATTGACATTATAAATAAAACAAAAAGAGCCAGGCCGCTCTCCGAGGAGGAGATACGGTGGCTCGTAAACGGCTATGTTTCGGGAGAGATCGCTGACCCGCAGATGTCGGCGTGGCTCATGGCGGTCTGCCTTAACGGACTGTCCGACGAGAATACAATCGCCCTCACCCTCGCCATGCGCGATAGCGGCGACGTCCTTGACCTCAGCGGTATCGGGCGCGTGACTGCGGACAAGCACAGCACCGGCGGCGTCGGCGACAAGACCAGCCTCATCATAGGACCTGCCGCGGCGGCTTGCGGGATAGCTGTCCCGAAGATGTCCGGGCGCGGGCTGGGTCACACAGGCGGTACGATAGATAAGCTCGAGAGCATACCGGGCTTCCGTACAGAGCTGCATTTCGCAGAATTTTCCAATATCGTCAACAAGACCGGCTTCTCGATAATCTCGCAGAGCGGCGACCTCTGTCCCGCTGACAAGAAAATGTACGCCCTGCGCAGCGCCACTGCTACGGTGGACAGTATCCCGCTGATATGCGCGAGCGTTATGAGCAAAAAGCTCGCGATGAACGCCGACTGCCTCGTGCTCGACGTCAAATGCGGGTCGGGCGCCTTCATGAAGGACCAAGAGGACGCGGGCAAGCTCGCGAAGCTCATGGAGCGTGTCGGGAGCGGCGCCGGGAAGAAGTGCCGCGCCGTAGTGACTGACATGGACCAGCCGCTCGGCTGTTGTATCGGCAATGCGCTCGAGGTGCGCGAGGCTGTGGAGATACTCCGCGGAGAGCGCAAGGGGAGGCTGTATGAGCTGTGTCTCGACCTCACCGCAGAAATGCTCTCGCTCGCCGGAAAGGGCGATATCAAGGCGTGCAGGACTATGGCTCAGGAGGCGGTAGACTCCGGCAGGGCACTCGAGGTGCTGCGCGAGACCATACGTCTTCAGGGCGGCGACGCGCGTATCTGCGACGACACATCGCTGCTGCCGCAGGCGGAGTACACCTACGATGTCCGCGCGACGGAGGAGGTAAGGCTCGATTCCGTGAACTGCGAGGAGCTTGGCATGGCTTCGCTGCTGCTCGGCGCGGGACGTCTGACCAAGGACGCTCCGATAGATATGAGCGCGGGTATCGTCATGCACCACGAGGTAGGGGATCTTATCCCCGCAGACGACTGCATCATGACTCTGCATTCGTCTGTATGCAGCGATTTTTCGGAGGCTGCAAGGCGTGCGACGGGCGCGATGGAGCTCGTGAAATTCCGCCCGAATTATACTTGACTTATCACGCATTATGTGGTAAAATATAAGTAATTTAAATTGACTGGAGGTCTTTACCATGGGATTTATGGATTCTGTAAAGGGATTTGCCGGCAAGGTCGGCGAGACTGTTTCTAACGGCGCGAAGAGCGTTTCCGACGGCTCAAAGAAGCTCGCTGAGAAGTCGAGAGTCAAGAAGGAGATAGCTCAGCTCGAAGCAGAGGTGGAGCAGTCCTTCTCCGCGATCGGCAAGGCTTATTTCGAGGAGAACAAGGACAAGGCTGACGACAAGTTCGCGGCTTCGTTCGCTGATATCGCTGCCAAGAGAGAGAAGGCGGACAAGCTCAGACAGCTGCTCGCTTCTATGGAGGACAAGTGGCCGTGT
Organism: Ruminococcus sp.; assembly: GCA_016288815.1. Classification (GTDB taxonomy): domain Bacteria; phylum Bacillota; class Clostridia; order Oscillospirales; family Ruminococcaceae; genus Ruminococcus. The sequence continues at coordinate 36,251 of JAEELF010000040.1, read as the reverse complement.
CCGCAGTGCGGTGCTGAGGTCACAAAGGGTCAGAAATTCTGCGACAACTGCGGCGCGAAGGTAGAGGCTCCCGAGGCTCCTGTCATCGCGGGATACACTGAGTCCGCACCTGCTGCTGAGGCTCCCGCCGGAAAGGCTTGCCCGAACTGCGGTGCCCACCTCGACGAGGGACAGAATTTCTGCGAGAAGTGCGGAACACGCATCTGAATAATGCGTAATGCGTAATTAAAGTGGGCGGGATAGTATTTCCCGCCTGTTTTTTATTTATTGACCGTGGGACGCCGTGGGCGGCGTCCCCTGCGAATACCTTCAGCAATTGTTCCGTATGCGACCTGAAACCTGATACCTGAACAAAATGCTCCGTTTTATTGAGTTTTCCGTATGCGATGTACAATTTACGTCCTCAGTGAGAGTGAGCGAGTTTACGAGCGGCAACGTGCGGACGTGCAGGGCGCTGCCCTGCCTGATACCTAAAAAGGACGGTCATATGACCGTCCTTTTTTCAGTTCCTTATCTGCTTTGCAACAAGGCTCTCGCCGCAGTATATCTGGCGGAGCTTCGGCTTCTCGATCTTTCCGGTGGGGTTTCTCGGAACGTCCGCGAAGATTATCTTGTGCGGGCGCTTGTACCTCGGGAGCTTCTGGCAGAATGCGTTCAGCTCGTCCTCGGTGCACGAAGCCTCCTCCTTTATCGAAACGATAGCAGCCGCTATCTCGCCCAGACGCTTGTCGGGCAGACCGATAACAGCAACGTCCTTTACTGCCGGGTGGCTCCTGATGAAGTCCTCAATCTGAACGGGGAAGAGGTTCTCGCCGCCGCTGATGATGACGTCTTTCTTGCGGTCAACGAGGTAGATGAAGCCGTCCTCGTCCTCCTGAGCCATGTCGCCGGTGAGCAGCCAGCCGTCCCTGAGAGTCTCTGCGGTAGCCTTATCGTCGCGGTAGTAGCAGGTCATGAGACCCGGTCCCTTGACGTATAGCTCGCCGACTCCTCCGCGGGGGACTGTATTGCCGTTCTCGTCGCATATCTTGACCTCCCAGCCGTAGCCGGCCTTGCCGATAGCGCCGACCTTGTGGATATTCTCCACGCCGAGGTGTACGCAGCCGGGTCCGATAGACTCGCTGAGACCGTAGTTCGTGTCATACTGGTGATCGGGGAATATCTTCTTCCAGCGCGCGATGAGCGACGGAGGCACCGGCTGTGCGCCGATGTGCATGAGTCTCCACTGGGAGAGCTCGTATTCGCTGAGGTCTATGTCGCCGCGGTCGATAGCGTCGAGAATGTCCTGCGCCCACGGAACGAGCAGCCATACTATCGTGCAGAGCTCGTTGGAGACGGTCTCGAGGATAGCCTTCGGCTTCACGCCCTTGAGGAGGACAGCCTTGCTGCCCGAATAGAGACTGCCGAACCAGTGCATTTTCGCGCCGGTGTGGTAGAGCGGGGGAATGCAGAGGAAGACGTCGTCGCGGGTCTGACCGTGGTGGTTCTGCTCGACCTTCGCGGAGTGCATGAGGCTCTCGTGGTTATGAAGGATTGCCTTGGGGAAGCCTGTCGTGCCGGAGGAGAAGTAGATAGCGGCGTTGTCGGAGTCAGTGAGGGTGATGTCCGGCGCGGAGCTCTGGCAGTTAGCCGCGAGGCTGTCGTAGTGCTCTGCGAACGAGGGACAGCCCTCCCCGACGTAGAACAGCAGACGGTTCTTGCTGATATCGTCGGCTATCTCCTCGATACGTCCGATGAACTCGGGTCCGAACATGAGCACGTCCACCTCAGCGAGGTCGAGGCAGTACTTGATCTCGTCGGCGGCGTATCTGAAATTGAGCGGCACTGCGAGGGCGCCGGTCTTGAGGATACCGAAGTAGATGGGCAGCCACTCAAGGCAGTTCATGAGCAGTATGCCGACCTTGTCGCCTTTCTGCACGCCTCTCTCAATGAGGAGGTTCGCGAAGCGGTTCGCCTTTTCGTCGAAGACCTTCCATGTTATCTCGCGGCGGTAGTGGGAGACCGGGTTCGGCTCGATGAGCTCGTATTCCTTCCATGTTATGCGGCGCACCTCGGTGACGTCGGGGTTGACCTCGACGAGCGCTACGTCGTCGCCGTACAGCTTGGCGTTTCTTTCAAGAAGTTCAGTGATAGGCATTGTTTACGTCCTTTCTGGCTTTAGTCATATAAAGCCATAAACTATCTCTTATTTTAACACAAAAAAGCGAAAAAGTAAATGATGTAAATGCACAAATCCGCTGCGATTATTACAGCACTTTGACTAACTCAGGTGTCAGGCAGGGCAGTGCCCTGCACGTCCGCACGTTGCCGCTCGTAAACTCGCTCACTCTCATTGAGGACGTAAATTGTACATCGCATACGGAAAAAACAATAAAACGGAGCATTTTGTTCAGGTGTCAGGCAGGGCAGTGCCCTGCACGTCCGCACGTTGCCGCTCGTAAACTCGCTCACTCTCACTGAGGACGTAAATTGTACATCGCATACGGGAAAATACAATAAAACGGAGCATTTTGTTCAGGTATCAGGTCACAGGGGAGCCGTTCCGGTGCCCGTATTCTTTGACTGCATTTTGGCGCAAACGATGGGACGCCGATAGCGGCGTACCCTACAAAAGTGTTCAGCAGATCATATGTAAGCCGGGTCGCCCTGCTTATCCGAGCAGGAACGCCATGTCGAAGCGCGTCCCCTTGCCGAGTTCGGAGTACACGAGTATGTCCCCGCCGTGTGCAATGGCTATTTTCCGGGAGATATTCAGCCCGAGACCCATGCTCGTCATGCCGGTCGAGTGGGACTTGTGTGAGAAGCGCTCGAAAAGCCGCGGTATCTGCTCCTGCGACATTCCCGCGCCGTTGTCCGCGATCGAGAGCGTGAGCAGTCCCGCCGAGACCGCCGCGGAGAGCGTTATTCCGGTGCATTTTGCGTGGTCGGCGGAGTTCTTCACGATGTTCGCCACCGCTTCGCTCAGCCACAGCCTGTCGTGCGGGAAGACGATATCCGGCGATATTTCGACCTTTGCCGTCACGCTGGACTTCCTTAGCAGGGGAGCCAGTCTTCCCACCGCTTCCGTGCAGGTCTCCGCGAGTGGACGCTCCTCGAACCGGTACTCCACTGCTCCCGCGTCCAGCCGCGCGAGCTTCAGTGCCGCGAGCACGAGCTCCTCCATGCCGTCGAGGGCGGAGCTTGTCTCGTCGATGAGCTGTTCGCAGCGCTCGGGCGGGAGAGAGTCAGTTTCCGCCAGAATATCGGTATTTAAGCGTATCACAGCGAGCGACGTTTTCAGCTGGTGGGAGAGGTCGGAGAGGAACTCCGTGAGCGTTTTTTTGTCATTTGAGAGCGCCGAGCTGAGGTCGCGCAGCCGCTGTGCAACGCGCACGACTCCCTCCGACGCACGTCTCACGCAGCTCAGGTCCTCCCCGGCGTACATGGGGACGTAGTCGCAGTTTTCGGCTATTTTAAGACATTCGCGCCGTATCTCCTCGATGCCGCTGTAGACCTTGTCGAGCGCGCGAACCGACCTGATGAACATGAGCGTGCAGACCGCCGCGCACACACCGAATATCCCGAGAAATACGGCATTCCGAACGCCGCTCCATGAGTCCATGAGCCGCGGGGCGACGTCCCGTCTGACGCCGTAAAGGCTGAGCTCGCCGGTGGCTCTTGCGACTGCGTCAGGGTCTGGTGCGGCGTTGAATTTCCCGCCGCCGACCGCCGAAAGCATGGCATCTATCTGACCCTCGACGATCCTGTCGGCGATGACCCCAGCGAGCAGCCACGCCCCGACTGCGCTCAATATGAGCAAAACCGCGAAAAACAGCGCTGTATCGCGTGCTTCGCGGTTGTTTATGAGCTTGTCTGGTCTGTCCATGTGTAGCCCACGCCTCTCTTGGTGATAATCTGTCCCTTGCCGGATTCGCGCAGCTTGTCACGCAGACGGCTGATGTTCACGGACAGTGTATTGTCGTTGACGAAAGTGCCGTTATTGTCCCATAAATAGGCAAGTATCTGGTCGCGCGTGAGGAAGCGTCCGCGGTTGAGCATGAGGTAATCGAGGAGCTTCTGCTCCAGCGCCGTGAGCTCGAGGTCGGGCGTTTCGACCACGCACCGCCGCATGACCGCGCGTATCCGTGACAGCAGCTCACGCAGCCTGAACGGTTTGGGGATATAGTCGTCGCAGCCCGAATCGAAGCCTTTTACGATGTCGCATTCCTCGTCGAAGGAGGTCAGGAAGATGACCGGCGTCTGCACCTTCTGACGTATCTCACGGCAGAAAGCGAAGCCGTTCCCGTCGGGGAGCGTGACATCGAGCAGAATGAGCGCAGCTTGTTCGTAGATTTCGCGGGCGCGCTCGAGACAGTCCGCAGAAAGTACGCTGTATCCCGAATTTTCGAGGGCGAGCGAGATGTTTTTGTTGAGCGTCGAGTCGTCCTCGACGACAAGGATAGTGTTCATTGTTTACTCCGTTTCAAAATGTGCTGCTAAAAAATGCGTAATGCGTAATTATCATGCCGGGCGCCGACCCATACAAACCGTCCGTATGCGATGTACGGCAAAGGTCTTTGATGAGAGTGAGCGAGTTTACGAGCGGCAACGTGCGGACGTGCAGGGCGCTGCCCTGCCGCTCAGTCACGCCACATTTTCCTGTAGGAGAAGCAGGTCAGGTTCTCCGCCTTCTTGAACTGCCGCGCGAAGTAGCTCTGGTCGTTGAAGCCGCAGAGGTGCGCGATCTCCTCGACTGATCTGTCCGAGAACCGCAGCAGCTGCTTGCCGTGATTGATACGTGCCGTGATGATATGCTGGAAAATGGTCTTGCCGTAGATCTTCTTGTACTCGCGCGTGAGGTAGAATTTGCTTATGTAGAACTCCGACGCGAGCTTCTCGAGGGAGAGGTCCTCGCTGAAGTGCTCCTCGATGTAGTCGTGGACTGACGCGAGCTTCTGGTTGAGGGCAGAGTCGAACTGCTGGTCGTCCACACGCGATGTGAGGGCGATGGTCAGCAGGTCCACGATGAGCTTTGACGTGATTATCTCCGCATCGGGGGACTTGGCTTCGTTGACGCTGATTATCTCGGAGATGACCGAGGCTGTGCGCTCGAACGACGCGGGGCGGAAGACGTTCTTCGACTGCGAGAGGAAGTACTCATAGTACTGCTCGGAGGTGCTGCCGTTGAAGTGCACCCACATAAGCTCCCACGGGTCGCGGGTCGAGGACTTGTAGAAGTGCGGGACGTGGCAGTCGATGAAGAAGCAGTCGCCTTTTGAGAGGGGGAAAGTTGCGCTGCCGTAGGTGAGTTCGCCGTGTCCGCCTGCGACCGCGACGATGAGGAATGAGTCGAGGTCCTTGCGCTGAGTGGTGGCGGCGTCGTCGGTGACGGTGGAGCCGGTCTCCTGAATGTAGAAGAACGCGCTCTTCGCCGCAGGGTCGGGCGTACTGATGATACGTTTCGACAGTGCGCCCTTTGAGGGGGTAGTCGGTTTCTGTTCCATTGTAAAAACTCCTTAGTCCGGAGGCGCCTAAACCGCCGGAGCAATATAATACAAATCAATTATACCACAATATCCCGCGGTTGTCCATACTTTTTTAGCAGAATATTGCGATATTTCACATCAGATGCGTCAGATATTGCGGATATTCATTCAGTCACCCTGCCGGGGGAGATTCCGGACATAGTGGAAGAGGTACTGCTGCGCGATACCGGCGTTATCTTTCAGAGATTCCGGGAATCCGGCGGGATAGTACTCCGCGAGGACGCGCTTTATCCAGACGTCCACGGGGAAGGCTTCGGTGCGGTGCATACCGTAGAGGAGGACGCATTCCGCGACCTTTGGTCCCACGCCGGTTATTTTTTGCAGCTCCCTGCGGGCGTCTTCCATCGGCATGGCGGCGACCGCGGCGAGGTCGGTATCTCCTGAATTTACGCGCTTTGCGGCGTCACATATGTACTTCGCCCGGAAGCCGCTCCTGAGGTAAGCGAGGGAATCGGGAGTCTCCCGCGCGAGTTCGGCGGCAGTCGGGAAATGTCCGTAATTCACGCAGAGACGGTCGATTATGCCCTTTATGCGGGGGATATTGTTGTTCTGCGAGATGATGAACGAGATGAGGCACTCCCATGCATCCTGCCGTAGAAGACGTATCCCGCCCGCGAACCCGCACGCCTTCGAGAGGGTCTCGTCTTCGGAGAACCGTCGTTTGAGGTCGGCGTAGTCGGTGGAGAGATCGAAATAGTCCACCCAGCGGGAGAGAAATTCCTGCTCGCTGACGGCGTGGAATATGAATCTTCCACTGCCGTCCTGCGAGACCCTGAGGGGAGTGTCCACGAAGCAGCCCTCGTAGGTGCAGTCGTAGTCCGAGGGTGTTTTCCGCCATCTGAAAGCCTGCCCGCAGTCGAGGGTCTCGTCGAGGTCGAGGTCGGGCTCGTGTAGAATTATGTCATTTCCTGCAACAGAATAGTCCATATCATTCCTCCGTTCATGATAATTTGATCGGAAATACTTGATTTTTCAATTAAATTATACTAAAATATTATGTGTATTGCAAGACCTGACAGAAATTTTTGCGGGGGACTCCGCTCCCGGCGGAAAAAACACTTCAAGGAGGCAGATCATGGACGACGTGAATTTCTATATCGAATCAATGGAGCATCTCCCGGCGATCGCGGGCAGCAACGATTCTTCGAGGGAGGCTTTCGAGCGCACATTTTTTGAGTTCATCCAGCTCCAGCACCTCTATAATTCGGCGATCGAGGTCGTCAGTACCTACCTGACTATCCTCGATAACGAGTTTCAGGTAAATTTCCAGCGCAACCCGATACACAACATCGAGAGCCGCCTCAAGTCGCCGCAGTCCATAATCGGCAAGCTCCAGAAGAAGGGGCTCCCTCTCACGCCCGAGGCTGCACGGAAAAACCTCCTCGATATGGCTGGTATCCGCGTGACCTGCTGCTACATCAGCGACATCTATGCTATAGTGGAAATGCTCGGGCGGCGCGACGACTTCGTGCTGATAAAGTCCAAGGACTACATCAAAAATCCCAAGGAATCGGGCTACAGGAGCTATCACATGATACTCTCCGTGCCGGTCTACACTTCCACCCGCAAGCAGTATGCGCCGGTCGAGATACAGATACGCACCATCGGCATGGACTTCTGGGCGAGCCTCGAGCACCAGCTAAAATACAAGCCCTCGGCGGCGATAACTCCCGAGATCTCGGAGGAGCTGCGTGAGTGCGCCGAAAAGATCGCCGAGACCGACCTCCGTATGCAGCAGATATTCATGCAGATAAACGACATCGAATAATCGACACGAATCTCCGCAAACGCCTTTGTTTCCTCAAAAATAACCTATTCACAGACCGTTCCTTTCGTGGTACTATAGATGTACTGAAAGAAAGGAGCGGTTTTATGTTCGGAGCTATGACGATGATGAGGAGCGAGGTCTGCGGGAGGACAGTCTATATGGAGGTCGTCGCTGACAACAAGGTCGCGTACCGCGTGATAACCGGGAGGATACGCGCGTTCGGGACGGAGGTCGGTACATACGGCGTCGAGGCGGAGGATTACGAGACCGGCGAGACGGAGTGCATTGCGGATTTTTCGCGGAATATCGAGGACGCGGTGGACTTCGCCGAGACGCTCATCTCACACAGGAGCCGTCCGCGGCAGCTTTATTCCCGTGCGCTTAATTACCTCTCTGGGGCGATATGAACCCATACGGAACTGGTGTCAGGTTTCAGGTATCAGGTTTTAGTTTTCATGTGTCAGGTCGTAGGGGCGTGAAGAATTCGGAATGCGGAATTCGGAATTATCCGCGCCGACCCCAAAATCTGATTCCTGAGACCTGATACTTGACAATTGTTCCGTATGCGATGTACGACAAACGTCCTCAATGAGAGTGAGCGAGTTTACGAGCGGCAACGTGTCTGGGTGCAGCGTCACGCTGCGCTTGACAAAACAGAGTTTCTGTGGTATGATTAATACATTCACAAAAATTACCACAGGAGGTCTATCATGGCAGAACTGAAATTTGATATCACAGAAAGCATCGGAGTGCTCTCCGAGAACGCAAAGGGCTGGACCAAGGAGCTCAACCTCGTCAGCTGGAACGAGCACGAGCCCAAGTACGACATCAGAGAATGGTCCCCCGACCACTCCCGCATGGGCAAGGGCGTGACCCTTACCGCCGATGAGCTCGCTTCCCTCAAGGAGCTGCTCGCGGATATCGACCTCGATTCGTTTGAATAAAACATGGGGGGATCATTGGGATGGCACTTTTCAATAATAAAGAAGCAAATTATATCCAGGACTCGAAGAAGTCGCGCAACATCTTCATTCTCGTCTTCGGTCTCATAGCGGCGATATGCCTTTACAGCGGCATTTCCGGACTTCTCAAGTCCCCGCAGCCGATGTCGGCTTTCTTCGACGGTACCGCTGAGGCAGGGGATTTCGTCGAGGGTACGCCCACATACGGCTTCACCGATTCATATGACGTCAAGCACACGCTCAACTACATAATCCCGCTCCTCGAAGAGCATTACTACATGATCTTCTCCGAGGACGATGAGGGTATCGGATTCGTGCGCGCGGGTAAGAATTTCGGCAATAATTTCAACTTCACGACCTATGAGAACTACAAGAACGCCGAGGTAAGGGGCGCTGTCCGGAAGTTCGACAGCTCTATTTCCCGTGACCTCGCCGAGCAGTTCAACGGCGAACTCACTACCCGTGAGACTACCTATTACATCGACACCTACGCCAACCTGCTGAACATCTTGTGTATCATCATAGGCGTGCTGAACCTCGTGCTGGTAGCGGCGCCGTTCGTCATCTTTAAGGAGAAGGACATCGACAGCGAGTACGACGGCCTCCAGAAAAAGCGTTCGGCGGCGGGTATCGTGTTTTGTATCGCGTTTTTCGCGTCGCTCATACTGCTCCTGTACGTCGTTATGATGAGATTCTGAGCTCATTCTACCATATACATAAAAAAGCAGACCCGCATAGGGTCTGCTTTTTTCGTTTTTGTCTGCGCTTATTGATCGAGTATCTCGTCTGCGCGGTCACGAATGACGTCCGCGATGTATTCGATGTAGTCCTCGGTCAGGACGTCATCGAAGCCGCATTCATCAAGTGCGCTGCGGAACTTGTTCCCGTGGTCGTTGGAGTCTACCCGCGCGAACGCCTCGTAGCGGTCAAGGGCTGTGTCGGGGTCGCTCAGCAGGTCGAGCGCCGCAAGCGCGGACGTGCCGTAGCTGATGTAGTAGCCGGGCTGCTCGAAGATATGGGGGATATAGTAGAACTCGATATCGGGGTTGAAGTCCTCCATGATGTCATTGAAGCCTTCGATGATGTCGTCAACGTTCAGCGAATCGCGGTCGCGGAGCATTGTGTACTCAAACTCCCCGACAAGGAAGCCCGAGATGACCGCCGAGAGCAGGTCGATCAGCAGACACATCTCCATAACGTCCGCATATTCACCGTAGATGTCGTCGTAGAACTGCGTGAACAGTATCTCCATGCCCTGCGACTGTACCTCGGCGATGTCGAGGTTGAGCGTTGCCTTTATCGCGGGAGTGTGGGCGTAGGTGGAGGCGTAGTGGTGCCCGAACTCGTGTATCGCGGTTTCGAGGTCGGTGTAGCTGCCGTCGCAGTAGATGTACATGAGCGAGCCGCCGCTCACAGGCGTCTCTGTGGTGAACGAGCCGTCGTAGCAGTCGTCGCCGGAGGCAAGCGTGTAGACGCCCTTGTCTATGGCGTTGTCGGCACATTCGCCGATCTCGTCCGAGAGCTCGTATGCGTACTCCGCGATGGTCTCGAAGGGGTCCTCGGTCGGGCTGGAGGCTTTCGCAGCCTTGCGCAGACCCTTCATGCCGTACAGGTCATCGAGGAGGTCGTTGTAGAGGGGTATCAGGTACTCGCGGACGTAGTTGCTCGTCTCGAGTATCTCCTCGGGGGTATAGTCGCGGTTGTAGCGGGAGTAGAAGGTCTCCTCGCTGAGTCCCGCAAGGACGTCGAGGTAGACCTCCGCGCACTTGACGTTCTTCTCGTCGTCGTCGAGGTCTTCGTTGTAGGCGATGTCGTAGTAGTTGTCGAGCTGCTCGTCCATGAGGGAGCTGTCGACCTTCGCGTAGCCCTCGATGCGCTTCAGCGAAACTGCGGGCAGCGTGAAGTACTCAAGGAGGTCGGCGTCAACTGAGTCGATGTACTCCTCGAACAGCGCGGAGTACTCCTCCGTGGCGTATCCGCGGTAGAAGGCGTAGAGAATGGAATCCGCAGCGACGTAGTATGCCTCGAAGGCTTCGTCGTTCTCAGCCTCGAGTTCCTCGTTGTTCCAGTCGCTGTAGTAGATTATCTCCTTGACCGAGTATGCCTCGTACAGCTTGTCGAGCTCGTCGGCGAGTATCTCTATTCCCTCGCGGACTGCCTCTTCGTTGTCAGGCTCCTTGATGTCGAGGAGCAGCTGCTCGACCTTCTCGTGTACGAACTGACCGTCGGGAGTGAGGTCGCTCTCCTCGGCGGCTTTGCTGCGTTTATGGGTGTGTATCTCTGAATTGCTCGTGCTGGTCTCAGCTGAGGAGCTCTCCTCCTTCTGCTTCCTTGAGCGCAGTGTGCAGGAGGTGCTCGTTACCGGTAATACGAGTGCTGTGAGCAGCGCGATAATGCGTTTGAATGTCATGATCCCTCCGTTCTGCCGTCACACTGAGAGAGCGCTGACGGCGTCAGGTATCTGTCGGATATCGTCGATGATGATGTCAGCCTTTGCGAGCTCATCGCGGGAGCCGTAGCCGTAGGCGCAGCCTATCGACCGCAGACCATTCTGCGCGGCTGTTTCGATGTCGTGAAAGCGGTCGCCGATGACGATGAACGGTCCGCTGTGCTGCGGGGCTATCTGCCGGAAGATCTCGTGCTTGGGTATGAAGCCGAACTCCTCGCAGCAGTAGAAGAAGTCGAACCACCTTGCCAGCCCGAAGACCCGCCTGTGGCGCTCCATATAGTGTATGCGGCAGTTGCTCAGGAAAATGAGCGTGTGACCGCGCTTTTTCAGCTCTGTCAGCACCTCCTCGGCGTGCGGGAAAAGTGCTCCCTCGCCGCGCTCGACCCTCTCCGCCATGTCCTCTCCGAGACGTATCCTCGCCCTCTCGCGCACCGCAGGGTCGAGGTCAGGGGCGAAGGTCCCCCACATATCGGCGGAATTAAAGCCGAGCCAGTAGGAGATGTCCTCGTCGGAGTACTCGCGGCGGGGGAGGTGGCCCTCGTCTGCGAGCCAGTCCATAGTGCTCCGGAAAGCCGGGGCGTAGGTCAGCATGGACTGGTGGAGCGTGCCGTCGTAGTCGAAGATGAGGTCGGACATCAGTCGTCGATCTCGCGGATGAGGTTTATCATCTCGATAGCGCCCTCCGCACACTCGCTGCCCTTGTTGCCGGCCTTTGAGCCTGCGCGCTCGATAGCCTGTTCGATGTTCTCGGTGGTTATGACGCCGAACATAACGGGTATCTCGCTCTGCAAGGAGACCTGTGATATGCCCTTCGCGCACTCATTGCACACGAGGTCGTAGTGGGAGGTGCTCCCGCGTATTATCGCACCGAGGCAGATAACAGCGTCGTACTTGCCGGACTTAGCCATTTTGGACGCGATGAGCGGTATCTCGAATGCGCCCGGCACCCACGCGACGTCGATAGAGTTCTCGCTCACGGCGTGGCGCTGGAGAGCGTCGATAGCTCCGCCGAGCAGCTTGCTGGTGATGAATTCGTTGAATCTCGCAACGACGATACCGATACGGACGTCCTTTGCGACGAGCTTGCCTTCGTATGTTTTCATGATATTTACTCCTTTATTCGTTTGTATGGGACGCCGGGTGATCCCCCACAGTGCGGGGAAATGTCATGAAGTGCCAAAGGGGTAGGGCAGCGATTGGCCGTGCCGTCCGCTACACCCTGACACCTGACACCCGACACCCGACACCTGACACCTAATCAGTATTCCAGTATGTGTCCCATTTTGTCGCGCTTGGTCTTGAGGTAGAACAGGTCGTATGCGGTAGCGTCCACCTGTATCGGCACGCGCTCCGCAATTTTCATTCCAAAACCGCTCAGTCCGTAGACCTTGTCGGGGTTGTTCGTCAGCAGCCGGAGCGTCTTGCAGCCGAGGTCACGCAGAATCTGAGCACCGATGTAGTACTCGCGCATATCCCCGGGGAAGCCGAGGGCGAGGTTCGCCTCGAGGGTGTCCATGCCCTTGTCCTGGAGCTCATACGCGCGGAGCTTGTTTATCAGCCCGATACCGCGCCCCTCCTGCCTCATGTAGAGCAGGATGCCGCGTCCCTCCTTCTCAATCTGCGTCATTGCCGCCGCGAACTGCTGCCCGCAGTCGCATTTGAGTGAGCCGAATGCGTCACCGGTCAGACACTCCGAATGCACGCGGCACAGAATGTCCTTTCCGTCGCCGATGTCGCCCTTGACCAGCGCGACGTGGTGTTCGCCGTTCAGCTTGTTCACGAACCCCAGCGCACGGAACTCGCCGTACTTCGTGGGGAGCTTGGTATCCGCTACTCTCTCAACAAGGACGTCGCGGCACTTGCGGTAGTCCTTCAGCGCCTTTATCGTGATGAACTTCAGCCCCCATTTTACGGCGTTTTCCTGAAGCTCACCGGCACGCATCATGGTGCCGTCGTCGCGCATTATCTCGCAGCACAGACCGCACTCCTCAAGTCCGGCAAGGCGCATGAGATCGACCGTTGCCTCGGTGTGGCCCTCGCGCTCGAGGACGCCGTTTTTCTTCGCCATGAGCGGGAACATATGCCCCGGGCGGCGGAAATCCTCCGGCTTCGAGGTCGGGTCGATTATCTTCCGCGCCGTGAAGCCGCGTTCCTCAGCGGAAATGCCCGTGGTGGTGTCCACATGGTCGACCGAGACCGTGAACGCAGTGCAGTGGTTGTCGGTGTTCTCGTCGAGGCGTATCATCTGCGGGAGCGCGAGTTTTCGGCAGTACTCGGCGCTCATCGGCATACAGATGAGACCCTTTGCGTGGGTCGCCATGAAGTTGACGTTCTCGGTGGTCGCGAATCGCGCAGCACAGATCATGTCGCCCTCGTTCTCACGTCCCTCGTCGTCCGAGACGAGAATGACCTCGCCGTTCCGGAGCGCCTCGAGCGCCTCCTCGACGGTGTTGTATTCAAACATAAATGTCCTCCAAATATAGGGATTCCAAAGGGTCGACTGACCCTTTGGTCGGGGTCAAGGGGCAGACAGCCCCTTGCAGGTGCAGGGCAGCGCCATGCATAACAGAAGCATTCCACGCTCAGAACCCGTTTTTTGCCAGAAAATCGAGCGTTATCCCGCCGGATTTTTCCTCAGGCGCGGGCTTCATCAGCCGCTCAACGTACTTCGCTATCACGTCGTTTTCGAGGTTGACCGTATCGCCGACCTTTTTCAGCGGCAGGACGGTCTGATCAGCTGTGTGCGGAATGACCGAAACGCTGAACCCCGTCTCCGTGACCTTCGCGACGGTCAGGCTGATACCGTCTATCGCAATGGAGCCTTTTTCCGCGATATACCGCATTATCTCTGGCTTTGCGGAAATGGTGTACCACGTTGCGATACCGTCTTTTTTTATGTCCGTGACCGTGCCCGTGCCGTCGATGTGACCCGAGACGATGTGTCCGCCGAAGCGTCTCTTCGCGGACATCGCCCTCTCGAGGTTGACTCTGCTGCCGCTCGAAAGTGCGCCCAGCGACGAGCGTGAAAGGGTCTCGTTCATGACGTCTGCACGGAAGGAATCCCCCGAAATATCGGTCGCTGTGAGGCATACGCCGTTCACCGCGACACTGTCGCCGACGCGGATATCCTCCAGCACCTTTTCACACACGACCTCGATGTACGAGCTCGCTCCGCTGCGCTTCACTTCACGGATAGTCCCGACCTCCTCGATCAGTCCTGTGAACACGGCAGCACCCTGCTTTCAAGGAGCAGATCGTCGCCGAAGCGCGTGATCTTGGGCGATGTGAGCATAACGGCGTCCGCGGGGAAGGGAACTCCGATACCCGAAACGGGCGTGCGGGAGGTCTCTCCGCCGAAGAGCTTGGGGGCGATGTATGCCTGGATCTTATTGACGATACCCGCCTTCAGCGCCGACCAGTTGAGCTCGCTTCCGCCCTCGAGGAGGATACTGTCGATGCCCTCCTCGCCGAGCGACTTCATGAGGTCGGTGAGGCTGAGGTGTCCGTTGAACTCGTCTATCTGGATAACGTTGCAGCCGAAGGACTCGAATTTGGCTATTTTCTCGGCATTCTGCGAGTGTGTCGCGAGAATGGTGGGGACGTCCTTCGCTGTCTTGACGATGTTGGAATCGAACGGCGTACGCAGGTGGGTGTCGCAGATTATGCGGACGGGGTTCCTGCCGTCCTCGAGCTTGCAGGTGAGGGTGGGGTTATCGGCGAAGACAGTTCCCACGCCGACCATTACCGCAGAGTGGCGCAGTCTGTCACGCTGGACGTTCGCACGCGCGGTCTCTCCGGTTATCCACTTGGAGTGACCGGTGTAGCAGGCGATCTTTCCGTCGAGGGTCATGGCATACTTCATCGTCACGAATGGCTGACCGGTGGTGATGTAGTAGAAGAATATCTCGTTGAGCTCATCGCATTCGTCCTTGAGCACGCCCTCGATGACCTCTATCCCTGCCTCGCGGAGCTTCTCCACGCCCTTGCCGGCGACGAGCGGGTTAGGGTCGGACGAGCCGATGAACACGCGCTTTATGCCCTTTTCGATGATTATGTCGGTGCAGGGGGGAGTTTTCCCGAAGTGGCAGCAGGGCTCGAGGGTGACGTAAAGGTCTGCGCCCTTGCAGTCCTCAGTGCAGCTCTCGAGGGCAGTCCTCTCCGCGTGGAGCGCGCCGAACTTTTCGTGGTAGCCGATCCCGATGACCTTTCCGTCCTTGACGATGACCGCTCCGACCATGGGGTTGGGGTTGACCAGACCCATGCCCTTTTTCGCGAGCTCAAGTGCCTGTTTCATGAATTCGATGTCGTTCATTCTGATACCTCCAAATGTAAAAAGCCCCGATATTTCGGGGCATAGTGGGTACATAAACGGATATCTTCTCCCGTCCGGACTGTTACCGTCGGCTCCGGGATCAAACCGGATCAGCCATAAGGCTTGCGGGCTATACCGCCGGTGGGGAATTTCGCCCCGCCCTGAAGATACTCCTATTATATCACATTGTTATGCGCTTGTCAATATTTTAATTCGTAATGCGGTGCGGAGGCCGCGCTGGTGAGGACGTTGACACCTGATACCTGAAAGAGTCACGCTGCCGGCGTGCCGTGCATATAATACACCGAGGTGATGACCCATGACCATTTACATATGCGCGGCAGCTGCGGTCGTACTGCTTATGCTCGAAGCCGCTGTTCTGCTCGGCACGCGGCGCAGGTCCGCCACGATCACGTCCTTCGTGACCGTAGTCCCGGTCTTTCCCGGCGACGACCTCCTCCCCGAACGTCTGTCCGCGCTCTCCGACTGCACTGTCCGGAGCAGGGTGCCCACGGGCAGGATAATCCTCCTCGACTTCGGCGCGGACGACCGTCAGAAGCGTATCTGCGTCGCTTTCTGTGAGTCTGAGCCGGCTGCGGAAATAATTCCCAGCGCCGGTCTTGAAAAAAACCTCGCGAAAATGTTTGCAATCCGCGTGGAAATGTAGTATAATGAAAAATGTATGGACTATGGAAGAGGTAAGGCAATGGATAACACCACTCTGCACATCGAGGGCACGGTCGAGACCGTGCTGTTCAAAAATGAATCGAACGGCTACGTCGTCCTCGACCTCGACGCGGGAGGCGAGCTGATAACCGTCGTGGGCGAGCTCGGCGACGTCGAGGAGGGCGAGGGTCTTATCCTTGAGGGCACCTACGTCACCCACCGAAAATTCGGGACGCAGTTCCGCGCGGAATACTGTGAGCGCAAGCTGCCGGATACTGTCGTGAACATCGCGAAGTACCTCGCTTCCGGCGCGATAAAGGGGATAGGTCCCGGTCTGGCGGAGAAGATAGTCCGCGTGTTCGGCGACCGAACCCTCGACATCATGGAGCATGAGCCCCACCGCCTCGCGGAGGTCAAGGGCATTTCCGCGAAAAAGTGCGAGGAGATCGCCGCCGAGGCGCAGAAGCTCTTCTCGCTGCGGTGCATACTCTCGTTCCTTGCACAGTACGGGGTTAAGTCCGGCATTGCGATGCGTACCTACCGTAAATTCGGTACGGAGGCGCTCTCCCTAATCAAGAACGACCCCTTCCTCCTCTGCGGCGACTCCATTGAGCTCGACTTCCGCCGGGCTGACGAGATCGCGCGCGATATGCACATCGACAACAGCGACCGCCGCCGCGTCATCGCGGGGATATACTACATACTCAAGGCGAACGCCGGCATCGGGCATACCTGTCTGCCGCTCGAGACCCTCCAGAAAAAGGCTTCCGCGGCGCTGGATATCTCCGAGAGCGACTTCTACAGCGTCTACAACTTCGCCCTCGACGAGAACGAACTGTTCGAGTTCATCAAGCACGAGCGGGAGTACGTCTGCCTGCCCGATTACTACTACGCGGAGAAGTTCATCGCCGACCGCCTGCACATCCTGCGGGATTTCATGTCGCCGGAGGACTTTGACTTCGATACCCTCATCGACATCGAGGAGGAAGAGCACGGGATACATTACGAATCCATGCAGCGCCACGCCATCACCACTGCGGTATCGCGCGGGCTGATGGTGCTCACGGGAGGCCCCGGAACAGGCAAGACCACTACCCTCAATGCCGTCATTTCGATATTTGAGAAGCGCGGGCTGCACGTCCTACTTGCCGCGCCGACGGGCCGTGCTGCGAAGCGTATGTCCGACCTCACCGGCAGGGAAGCAAAGACGATTCACCGCCTCCTCGAGGTCGTGTACGACACCGGCGACAAGCTGCGATTCGTACACAACGAGAACGACCCGCTCAAATGCGACGTCCTTGTGGTGGATGAGATGTCAATGGTGGACGTGCTGCTGTTCGAAAGCCTGCTGAGGGCAGTGCGGCTCGGGTGCAAGCTGATAATGGTCGGCGACAGCGATCAGCTCCCGTCGGTCGGCGCGGGGAACCTCCTGCGTGACATCATCGACAGCGGGGCAGTCCCAACGATACAGCTCACGGAGATATTCCGTCAGGCGCGGCAGAGCTGCATAGTCATGAACGCGCATAAGATAATCTCCGGCGAATATCCCGACCTCACCCAGAAGCGCAGCGACTTCTTTTTCTTCCGGCGCGACGACTACGAGAAGGAGCTCTCGCTCGTCGTGGAGCTCGTCCGGGACAGGCTTCCCAAGGCTTACAGCTACTCCCCGACGGAGGACATTCAGGTCATCTGCCCGTCGCGGAAGGGGACAGTGGGCACCGTGGAGCTCAACAAGCTTCTTCAGCAGGAGCTCAACCCGCCGGACAAGTCCAAGCCGGAGCACAAGGGGTTCGTCTATACCTACCGCCTCGGCGACAAGGTCATGCAGAACAAGAACAATTACGATATAGTCTGGAAGCGCGGCGACGAGCAGGGGACAGGCATCTTCAACGGCGATATCGGGCGGATAGTCAACATCAACCGCGCAACGATGTCCGCAGTGCTCGACTTCGACGGGCGCGTCGCGACGTATCCCATAGATTCGCTCACGGAGGTCGAGCTGGCTTACGCGATAACAGTGCACAAGAGTCAGGGCTGCGAGTTTGAGGCGGTGGTGCTGCCGCTGATGAACGGCTTCGACAAGCTCTGCTACCGCAACCTGCTGTACACAGCCGTCACCCGTGCAAAGAAGCTCCTTATCCTCATCGGCACGGAGGATATGGTGCAGAAAATGGTAGACAACAGCCGCCGCACACTGCGGTACACCTGTCTGAAAAATATGCTCACCGGCGGGAATACGGGTATACTCGCCGCCCTTGAGCAGGCAGAGAACGGAAAGGAAGAATAAAATGGCAAACACAGATATAGGTATCGACCTCGGCACGTCGAACATCGTCATCACAATGGGAAACAAGGGGGTCGTGCTGAGCGAGCCCTCGGTCATCGCCTACAACACCCGCACGGAGAGAGTGCTCGCAGTCGGCAGGGAAGCGTATGAGATGATAGGCCGCAACCCCGACTACATAGCAGTTGCGCGTCCGATAAGCGAGGGAGTCATCTCCGACGACGACCTCACCCACTCGATGATACGCGAGTTCATTCTCAAGGTCACCGGACACCAGCTCATGAAGCCGAGGATAATCATCTGCGTGCCGTCCTTCATCACCGACATCGAGAGCCGCGCTGTCGTGGACGCCGCAAAGAGCGCGGGCTCGCGCCAGGTCTACCTCATTCAGGAGCCTATCGCGGCGATGATAGGCGCGGGAGTGAACATCGCAAAGGCGAAGGGTCACATGATAGTAGATATCGGCGGCGGCACAACGGACGTCGCGATAGTGTCGATGAACGGCGTTGTCACGTCCCACACGATAAAGACCGCCGGCAATGCGATAGACCGCTCGATAATCAAGTATATGCAGAACAAGTTCAAGCTGCTCATCGGCGAGCGCACCGCGGAGAAGGTCAAGAAGGAGCTCTGCAACCTCTACGACCCCAGCGACGAGATGACATACATAGTCAAGGGACGCTCGCTCCTGAAGGGGCTCCCCGCACAGGTGCTACTGAGTGAGAGCCAGCTTTTCGAGGCTATCGAGGACGACACCTTCGCGATCATGGAGGCGGTAAGAAAGGTCCTCGAGGAGGCGCCCCCGGAGCTTGTCGGAGACATCTACGACAACGGTCTGCTGCTGACGGGCGGCGGAGCTCTGCTCGGCGGTCTGACGCAGCTCATCAAGCGTACACTTGGCATAAACTGTCACATCGCAAAGGACGCGATAAACTGCGTTGCGAAGGGTACTGCACTGGCGTTCGGGCGCATGACGACCCTCCTCGACGGGTTTGAGTCCGCGACGGTCTACAAGTATCGCTGAATCAGGTTTCAGGTTTCAGGTATCAGGTTTTAGGTTTTAGGTATTAGGTGTAGGGGACGGCGTCCCTGCAAATGCGTAGATCAAAATAATTCCGAATTAATAATTACGCATTACGAGTTATTCGCACACCTGACACCTGACACTTGACCCCTGATACCAATGCTTGACTAATGGTCAAAAATCGGTTATAATAGTAATATCACAACTAAGGAGTGTTTTTTTATGAGCGAAAATTGTAAGCCCAGCGACTGCGCAGGCTGTCCCAGCGCGGGCAATTGTTCAAGCAAGCCCGAGTCCATGCTCGAGCAGCCCAACAAAATGAGCAGTATCGGCAAGGTTATCGGTATCGTAAGCGGAAAGGGCGGCGTCGGAAAGACCCTCGTGTCCTCGATGCTCGCGGTCTCCATGCAGCGCCTTGGCAAGAACGTCGGTATCATGGACGCGGACATCACGGGTCCGTCTATCCCGAAGGCGTTCGGCATACACGAAAAGGCTGACGCCTGCGAGTTCGGCATAATTCCGCAGAAGTCGAAAATGGGCATCGACATCATGTCGATAAATCTCCTCCTCGAGAACGAGAGTGACCCCGTCGTATGGCGCGGACCCGTTATCGCAGGAGTTGTAAAGCAGTTCTGGACAGACGTCATCTGGAAGGACATCGACTGTCTCGTGGTCGATATGCCGCCTGGAACGGGCGACGTCCCGCTGACAGTTTTCCAGTCACTGCCGGTCAATGGCATCGTCATCGTGACCTCCCCGCAGGAGCTCGTTTCGATGATCGTCGAGAAGGCTGTAAAAATGGCGAAGCTCATGAATATCCCGATCCTCGGTATCATCGAGAACATGAGCTATTTTGAGTGCCCCGACTGCGGCAAGAAGCATAAGATCTACGGCGACTCCCACATCGAGGAGATCGCGGCGCAGTACGATATACCCGTGCTCGCGAAGATACCGGTCTGCACTGACCTCGCGAAGATGTGCGACCGCGGTACTATCGAATTGTTTGAGGGCGACTGGCTCGACGCTGCGGCTGAAAAGATAGCTGAATAATTGTGAAAAAGACGGACATTTTGTCCGTCTTTTTTAGGTATCAGGTTTTAGGTGTCAGGGTGCAGGGGACTGCGCTCGCGTCGTCTCTTTCACGTTTATGGCAGTCTGACGGGGGCGCCCCTTACTGTTTCCTCCGCTCAAAGCCGAGAAGCTCGTGCTTGCGGCGCTTTTCCGAGTACATCGCCACGTCAGCCTGACGGATAAGGTGCTCTATATCGGTGTCCGAGGCGGTGTCCGTGACGTACAGTCCCAGACTGCACGAGACATCGTATTCCAGCCCGGAATTGATGTTGTAGCCCTCGAGGGAGCGCGTCACCCCGGCTGATATCTCTTCGCCGGAGCATTCCCCTATGATGACAGCGAGCATCTCGTCGCCGCCGAACCTCAGGCAGAGAGCGTTGTCCGGGCAGGCGTTCTTCAGTGCCTCCGCGACCGTGTGGATAGCATTGTCGCCGGCGGAGTGACCGAAGTTGTCGTTGATGTACTTGAGCCTGTCGATGTCCGCGAGGACGGCAGTCAGCGGGAGCACCTCGCCCTCATGGCTGCTGAGCACAGCGGCGTAGTCCTTGCTGAAGCCGAGACGGTTGTACAGCCCTGTGAGCGAGTCGAACTTATACATCTCCTCGATACGGCGGCTGAGGTAATGCTGGTACTGCATATTCATGTAGCCGCCGAGACCCGAGCCTATGCTCGTGATGACCTGGATTATCTTGCAGTAGTCGATGAGCTCGCTGTCGCGGTAGCGGAAGCACGCATACCCCAGCGGGACGTTCATGAAAGATATAGCGGTGAATATCAGCGGATAACCCGCGTTCACGGCTGCAGTGAGGTCGGGAAGGATATCCGTGCGCTCCATGGGGAGCAGGTCAAGGCGCTGACCGGCAGTGAAGAGGTGTATCATCTGGTCATCGAAGGGCTGCGGCGGTGGAGTCTCGAAGTAATTGCGTGTAGGGTCGCAGCAGGAGGAATTTATGACGACGGTGACGTCGTGGATTATGTCGTCGTACAGGCAGCACGCCGCGGAGACCATGTCCCCGCACGCCTGCATACGCTCGGATATCTCGGTGAGTATGCGTCCGTCGTCCTGGGCGCGGTAGAAGCGGTCGTTGAAGTTGGCGAGGAGGGAGAGGTCGCTCCCGGGGAATTTCTTCGGGCAGCCGCAGGACTCGTTCGTCAGCATGACCGGCATACGCAGGAGCTCGCCCGCACATTTTCCCGTGCGGAAGTACTCCATGCACGCCTCGAAGACCGGCTCAGCCAGCTCGGACGCGCCGCACAGGGAGGTCGTTATCTTGGGGGTGGTGAAGAAGACCTCGTCGATACCGTCGAAGCCGGTGACTGCGACGTCCTCCGGCACCCTGAACCCTCTGTCCCTGAGGAGAGCAGCGATGTTTATCGCCATGATGTCATTCGCGCAGATGAAGCAATGCGGTATCTTTCCCGAATCTATGACCTTTTCGGCAGCTCTCCGCGCGGGGACAGCCCAGAAGTCGCCGTAGCTTATCATGCTGTCGTCGCAGGGGATACCGTTCTCCCTGAGCACCTGCCTGAACACGTCTATGCGCTCGTCGGAGAAGGGATTATCCTTTATCCCGGCTATCATGTGGACGTCCCTCATGCCGTGATCCTCGACGACGTGCCGCACGATACGCTCGAAGCCGCTGTGGTAGTCGAAGGCTATGCGCACGCAGCCCTCGCGGGTGCCGTCCACGATGACGACGGGGACGTTATTCTGCTTTGCCCTCGCGATGAGGGTATCGGTTATGGTGTCGTTCTTTATCTTCTCGTGCATGATGACGAGGATATCCGTTCGGTCAAAGTCGATGAGGTCGAAGATACGGGTCTCAGCCCTCATGTTTTCGTCGCTCCAGTAGAGGTCGCAGTTTATGGCGTAGACCATGAGGCAGCAGTCGATCTGCGTGAGACTGCTGTTGAGCCTGTTGATGAATCTGAAATTTTCCATATCGCTCACGCGCGAGATGCACAGCGATACGACTTTCCGGTTTCCTGTCAATTCAGCGACCTCCTTTCGTCATAGTATATCAAAATGTCAGCTGCGGTCGTAGATGTAGTTGTCGAGCCTGTTCTCGAAGTCCTCGACGGGCAGCGGTCTGTCGAAGTAGAAGCCCTGTGCGAGCGGACATCCGGCGTCACGGAGCACCTCGATATGTTCTTTGGTCTCCACGCCCTCGGAGATACACTCCATGCCGATCTCCTGGGCCATTTCGACGACGTGGCGGAACATCGACTTCTTGCTGCCGGTGTTGTCGGAGAGGCTTGCGGGGAGGAGCCCGCGGTCTATTTTTAGTACGTCCCACGGGAGGTCCTTGATGAGCGTCATCGAGGAGTAGCCCGAGCCGAAGTCGTCCACGGAGGTCGATATACCGGCATTCCTGAGGGCGGTGAGTATCTTGCGGAGCTCCTTCAGTTCGACGTCGGTAGTAGTCTCGGTGAGCTCTATCTCAATGAGGTCGTGGGGGATATGGTGCTTGTCGATGGGCGTGAGGATATGCGATATCAGCTCCGGGTCGCCGAGGTGGCGGCGGGAGAAGTTCACCGACACCGGCACGACACGCCTGCCCTCGTCGAGCCAGCGGCGCAGGTCCATGCAGACGTGCTCGAGGACGTAGAGGTCGAGTCGGCAGATGTCGAGGTTCTTTTCGAGTAGGGGGATGAAGTCGCCGGGCGGGACTATGCTGCCGTCTCTTAGCCAGCGGCTGAGTGCCTCCGCTCCGACCATAACGCAGCCGCCGAGGGCGACCTTGGGCTGGTAGTAGACCTTGATCTCCTCCATTGCAAGGGCGCGGGGGAAGCGGGAGGCTATCTCCATGTCGTGCTCCTTGCGCTTCATCAGCGAGTCGTCGAAGAAGACGATGTCGTCGAGCGCGCCGGACTTCGCCGCAGCTATCGCGAGGGAGGCTCTGTCCATTATCTCATTGGGAGTGGTTGGTCCGGGAGGTATCGGGTAGACGCCTGCCTTTGCGGAGACGAGTATCTTCGCGCCGGTCTGGGGGTCGTAGACTATCGGAGTGCCGCGCAGGGCGTTTATGACCCTGTCGAGGTTCTGCTTGCGGGTGAGGACTATGAAATTGTCGCCGCCGATGCGTCCCACGAGCTCCTCCTCGTCGAACATATCCGCGAGATTGTGGGTGAAAGCCCTCATGACGAGGGTGCCGCGCTCTCTGCCGATCTGCTGGTTGATGAGGGCGAAGCGCTTGAGGTTGAAGTATACCGCGGCGAAGCCGGCTGCCTTGCGCTGGGCGCAGAGCTTGCCCGTATGGCGCATGAAATGCTTGAGGTTGCATATCTCGAGGTCCATATCGTAGAAGATGAGCCTGTCAACGACGTAGCCGAGCCTTGTTCTGCCGTTATAGACGAACAGCAGGCGCAGGAAGAGGCTGATCTTCTCGCGCTCGTCGGGAGTCCACGTCGTGGCGCCGGAGATGATGTACGCGCGGTATATCGCGGAATTGCGGTCGGGAGTGACACCTACGAACTCCACGAAGTCATCGGGGTCGGCATAGCCCATATCGTAGAACACGATCTCGTTCTTTCTGTCCTTGGTGAGGGGATTCTGCTTTTCGAGGAACCTGACGTCCACCATGCCGATGCGCATGGTATCGCAGAAATCCTCCACGACCTCGGACATCTCGCCGCTGGCGGTATCCTTTATGCTGTCTATTTTTTTTAGGAAGAGCTCAAGTGATCTCAGGTACTCGTTATTATTCATAGAATACGCCCCTTATTCTTTGGTAGTTTTCAACAAAAAATCCGTAGCATATATTTATTCTATATCATTCTATCACAAATAAATGGATTTTTGTTTGATTTTTAGTGAACAAACTGTTAATTTGCAGAAAAATGCTCATTTATTTTCGCTCCGGTGAATATCATTGACCGGAGGCGATCATATGGAGAAAAATGACATCGAAAAATACACCCGCGAGCTGCTCGAGCTCTACGGCAGGAGCTCACAGCCAGACAGCGCAGTCCCCGAAAGCACAGTCCCAGAGGATTCCGCGACCGACGACACAGCCTACGAAGAAGTCCGGCCCGGGGAGGATTACAGCTCCCGCTACCCCGAGCCCGACCTCTCTCAGCTCGACACCGATACGGGCTCCCTTTCCGACGAGGACAGCACCCCGCCCGAGTACTCCTCCGACGAGGCTCTCGGCGCCGCGAGCGGCTATATCAGGGTCTATGTCCGCACGGGAGACGAGTCTGCGCCGATCGAGGGCGCGTCAGTCTCGGTGACGGCGATAGTCGGGGGAATGCGCGTTATCATAGCCTCGGGCGTGACCGACGGGAGCGGCTCTGCCCCGAAATTCACAGTCCCCGCGCCGGACCTCGTCCACTCGCAGGCGCCCGACCCCGCCCTCAGACCCTACACCCTCTACGACGTGAGCGTGACCGCTGAGGGTTTCTTCAACGCACGCAGCGTAGACGTACCGGTGTTCCCTGGGGTGACCTCGGTGCAGAATTTCAGCATGATACCGCTCCCGCTGATGATGAGACCGTCCGACGAGACCGTCACCTACTACAATCAGGAGCCGCGGTTCTGAAAGGAGGAGCTTATGCTGACAGGAACTCCGTTTATCCCGGAGACTATCACCGTCCACCTCGGCACGCCCGATTCCGACGCGCCGAACGTCACTGTGGACTTCGCCTCGTACATCAAGAACGTGGCGTCCAGCGAGGTCTTCCCGACGTGGAGCGAGAGCGCCCTCCGCGCCAATATCTACGCCATAACGACCTTCGCCCTCAACCGTATCTACACCGAATGGTACCGCGCCCGCGGCTATGATTTCGACATCACCGCCACCACGCAGTACGACCAGAAATTCATCAACGGCAGGGAGTATTTCCAGAATATCTCCTACCTCGTCGATGAGCTCTACAACGACTATATCCGCCGGCAGGGGACCGTCGAGCCGCTGTTCACGGCTTTCTGCAACGGCACCACCACGACCTGTGAGGGACTCTCGCAGTGGGGGACAGTAGACCTCGCGAACCGCGGTCTCACACCTTATGAGATACTCCAGTACTACTATGGCGACGACATCGAGATAGTGAAGAACGCGCCCGTGAAAACTGCTCTCCCGTCCTATCCGGGGATAGAGCTCGCGTTCGGGTCGGCGGGGAACGACGTGCGGTCATTGCAGATATTCCTCAACCGCATCTCGCGCAGCTACCCCGCGATACCCAAGATACCCTCCGCGGACGGCATTTTCGACGCCGCCACCGAGGACGCCGTGCGGACGTTCCAGAGCGTGTTCGGGCTCGGCGTCACGGGGACTGTCGATCAGTCAACGTGGTACAGGATAGCCTACATCTACACCAGCGTCAAGCGCATAGCGGAGCTCGATTCCGAGGGAGTGCGCTTCGAGGAGATAGAACCGAAGTACATCGAAGACCTGAAAATAGGTATGCAGAGCATCGAGGTGAGTATGCTGCAATACTACCTTGCGGTCATCGGGGCGTACTACGAGGCGGTCACGCCGGTGGAGATAACGGGGTACTTCGGGGAGCAGACCGAGCGCAGCGTGAAGTCGTTCCAGAGAGTGTTCGGGCTCCCGCAGACGGGCGAGGTAGACCGCGCGACCCGCAACGACCTCTACCGCGCATACGAGGGTATCGCGGAGTCCGTGAAGCCCGAATATACAGCTGTTGCGCTCTATCCGGGGACGGTGCTCCGGGAGGGCGATTCGGGGGCGTCGGTGAAGGTGATACAGGAGTACCTCACCTATATCCACGGCACCTACGACAATATCCCCGCGGTCAACGCAACGGGGTACTTCGGACCCGTCACAAAGCGCAGCGTGACGGAGTTCCAGCGGCAGTTCGGGATAGAGCCCTCGGGGATAGTGGGGGCAGTGACATGGGACGCGATCGCGGGAGTCTACTCCGACCTGCGCTACGGCTTCGACAAGCGCCCCTACCAGAACCCCGGCTACACAATACGCTCACAGGAGGAATGACCATGCCATACACACCTCAGCAGCGCCGCGCTCACATACGCGAGCTCCAGACCTATCTTTACGCAATATCGCTGATGAACGACCATATCCCGTCGGTCGTGCCGGACGGGAGCTATGACCGCGGGACAGCCGCGGCGGTGAGCGCATTCCAGCGGGAGTACGGTCTGCCCGTCACCGGGAACGCCGACCCCGCGACGTGGAACAAGATAGTGAACGTCTACCTTGCGGGAGTCCACGCGAAGCCCATACCGTACAGCGTTTTCCCGTCGGCGGGGTACGTCCTGAAGAAGGGCGACCGCGGGGAGATAGTGTACATCGTGCAGGCTATGCTCGGGGACATCGCCCGGCAGTACGACAATTTTGGCGGGGTGGAGGTCTGCGGGGAGTACAACGCCGAGACCGCCGCCGCTGTGGGACGTTTCCGCAGGCTGGTGGGACTGCCGTCCGGGGAGGACGTGGACAGTGCAGCGTGGAATATGCTCGTTCACTGCTGCGAACACATCAATCTGATGCGGAATGCGTAATGCGGAACAGGTGTCAGGTATCAGGTTTCAGGTATCAGGGTGTCAGTGTGTAGGGATGCCGTACTCTGACACCTAACACCTAACACCTGCCCCCTAACACCTGACACCTGAACCGCCGTACAATAAAAGTCTTGCATTCCGGCGGGAAATGTTGTATAATGTAAGTTGTATAGATGTATTCATGGAACGAAAGGCTGATTCAATGGACACCAATTCTTACAGACAAGCTCAGCCCGCACCCTCCCGCGGCTCATCGGTCCGGACCGTATCCCTCAGCGCGGACTTCGCCCGTATAGTCGGACGGACTCTCACCGACAGCAGGGGAGTGTGGCTCGTGCAGAGCGGCAGCGCGGTCGAATTCGACGTTCGTGCGCGGTCGGCTTCGGTCGAAATACTGGGCGGGTACGGTCACATGGCAGACCCCGCATTCAGACCCCGCTATGCGGTATACCTCGACGGTGAGCTCCTCACTGATACCACCGTCAGCGTGCCTTCTCAGTGCGCCGAGCTGTTCCGCGGTGACTCTCCCCGCACGGTGCGGGTCAGGATAATGCTCCTGTCAGAGGCGAACAACGGTCCCGTCGGCGTGGGAAAGCTAACGCTCGACACCGGTACTGACTCCCCCGTGACCGCGGCGCCGGCACCCGAGCTGCGCATTGAGTTCATCGGCGACTCCATTACCTGCGGCTACGGAGTCGAGGCGAAGGAGTGCACCGACCAGTTCACGACCCTCACCGAGAACTTCACCAAAAGCTACGCCTGTATCGCGTGCGGACTGCTCGGGGCGGAGTACAGTGCGGTGTGCTACAGCGGACACGGTATCATCTCCGGCTACACCGAGGGCGAACGCACAGATCAGCTCGTCCCGCCGTTCTACAGGAACGTGGGGAGCCTCCCCGGGCTGGACGTCCCGTGGGACTTCGCTTCACACAGGTACGACGCCGTCGTCATCAACCTCGGCACCAACGACGCTTCGTTCATAGACCAGGACTTCGGCGCGCGCGCTGATGAGTTCGCCGAGAGGTACGCTGAGTTCCTGAAAACCGTCCGCGGGTGCAACCCGGACTCTTACATCGTCTGCACGCTCGGCGTCATGGACTGCCTTGCGGAATATCCCCTCATCGAACGCGCGGTAGAGAGCTTCCGCGCCGCGACCGGCGACAAGAGGATAACGTGCTTCAAGTCCACCCCGCA
This sequence comes from Ruminococcus sp., assembly GCA_016288815.1. GTDB lineage: Bacteria > Bacillota > Clostridia > Oscillospirales > Ruminococcaceae > Ruminococcus. The sequence goes on along the minus strand of JAEELF010000040.1, from coordinate 8,515 downwards.
GGATCCTGCGGACGGCTACGGTGCGAACTGGCACCCCTCGGAGGTCACTCACCGCAAGGCTGCCCGCGAAATGGCGGACAAGCTCCGCGCGGTCCTCGGACTGACGCAGTGAGCTGCGATATTGAAAAACGTTTTCATGCTGCACTTTCGCAGCCTGACATAAAAGGATAAACAAAGGAGGATCTGCATGGGAAAGGATCTTAATCAGAAAAAGGGCGGCATGAGACTGCTCACCATGCTCATGGTGTTCGTCATTGCCGTAACTGCGGTCATCAACTGCGTGTGCGTCTACAACGTCTTCGGCGGGACGCCCGAGGACTATATGCGCGCCGACGGCGTGACCTCGGAGCAGGAGAGCGCTGTCAAGCAGCGCCGTAAAGAACAGGAACAGGAACAGTCCAGACGTGAGTCTGGGCAGATCTCATATTCATCGGGAGGAATGTCAGCGGGCTCGATGAGCTCACTCGTGGTAAACGACGCCACCGACGCTGTTCAGGCGCTGTCCACGGTCGGGCTCAGCTCCGCGGACTTCTCCTACGACCGCACTGTCTCCAACGACTACTTCGACGTCTACGACATGAAGCAGTTCTACGGCGGCGTTGAGGTCTACGGAAGCGGCGTGAAGGTCACTGCCGACAAGGACGGCAATCTGCTCTTCGTGAGCGGTCAGAAAACGCCCCTCGATGACTTCGACACCTACTCGGAGTACGGCGAACTCGACTGCCGCGAGGCGCTCTGGGACTACCTCAACGACGAATACGAGCTCACGGACGAGGAGATCGGCAACTACGGTCTCGTCCGCATAGATTCGCTCGGACGCAAGATCGTCTTCATCGAGGACGAGCCTCTTGTCGCATACGTTTACGACGTTGCTTCGCTCGTGGAGGACGTGCAGTTCTTCAAGCGCATATTCATCGACTCCAACGAGCTGGAGGTAGTCTGCGACACCGACACCACCACCAGCGACATGATGTCTGCTTCCCTCGAGGGACAGCTTGAGACGCAGGACCTCGATGTCTATAAGGACGACGACACCTACTACATGAACGACACCGACCGCCGCCTTGCTGTTTTTGACGACAGCGTAGCGACCTTTGATACCGACTACCTCAATAACTACGTCGTTTCGTGGGAGAAGGGAAAAGCTCCCGCTCCGGAGGCTGTTGACGCCCTTGCGAACGTTCAGAAGGTCTATGATGCATATGGCGATCTCTTCGGCAGATCTGGCATCAAGGACGATTACCTCTATATCATCTATAACAAGAGCTCGTCTGACTATCTGAACAATGCAGCGATGTCGTTCAGCGGTGAATTTCTCTCAGTCGGCAACTATAACTCCGACCTCAACTGCTCGCTCGCTGCTATCCCCGACATCATGGCGCACGAGTACACCCACGGTATCATCGGCGTGGATTCAACTCTCAACAACGTTACGGTAAGCGACTACTATTCCACCCAGCAGTCCGCGGTAAACGAGGCTTTCGCCGATATCATGGGCGAGGTCATCTCCGACTACATCGACGACGGTGAGCTCAACGACACCGCCGACTGGATACACAGCGCAGGTCTCCGCGTTGACGGCTCCTGCAACAGAAACCTCGTTGACCCCTCAAAGTCTCGCTGGAACCAGCTCATCTCCTACAGGGACTTCATTTACGGCACCTCCGAGGGACATGAGGCTTCTACCATAGTTTCGCACGCGGCTTACCTCATGAACAACGGTATCGACGGCAAGCGCGAGAGCCTCTCCACAGGCGAGATAGGCGACCTTTTCTTCAACGTTATCCCGCAGCTCGATTCGAGCACGGGCTTCGGTCACCTCCGCGCGCTCCTCGAGAAGCAGGCTCTCCTCATGAACGCCGACTACCACAACGACGAGTACACCCACTCCGACTCGCAGCTCTCCGACAAGCAGCTGGAGACGGTCATGGACGCTCTCGACGCGGCTCAGATACCGCGCTTTATCTACGACAGCGACTTCGACCTCTACCGCTCGGTAACTCCCGGTTGTGAGCTCACGGTCTACGACTACAACAACAACGTCATCAGCGATTATGACCTCTCCATCGAGCGTCTCAGCGACGGCGAGGAGATATTCAGCGAGCACATAACCAAGAAGAACTACAAGCTCTCCGGTATCCAGCCCGGCATCTACAAGTTCATCTTCAGCGACCCCGAGAACCCCAACAGCAAGGTCACTGTAAAGGTATGGGTCAACGACAACGACCTCTACGGTGCTGACGACTACGACCGCTACGACGAGCAGACAAACATCTTCACCAACTTCAATTCCCCGCAGCGTGAGGTAGTCCTCGTGCTCGACAACTCCGGAAGTATGTCCGGCACTCCGCTCGACGAGACGAAGGCTTCCGCAAAGAAGTTCATCGACTACGTCTTCAGCGAGAACCCCTCTATCAGCATTTCCGTCGTTACCTACTCCGACTCCGCATATACCAACGTCAGCCAGAGCAGCGACAAGGACGAGATACTCGACGTCATCGACGGTATGTACGCGAGCGGCGGCACCAATATGCACGACGCTATCGACACCGCATGGGATATCCTCAAGGAGTCCTCGTGCGACAAGCGGCTCATGATCGTCATGAGCGACGGCTACCCGTGCGTGGGTCCCACCGAGGGCTACAGCGACTACTTTACTCCCGTCGTGAACATAGCCTCCGACGTCAAGGACGACGGCATACTCATCTACTCGCTCGGATTCTTCCACAACCTCTACGGCTCGGAGCTCCAGCAGTGCGAGGAACTCATGGAATCTATCGCCTCCGAGGGCTACGGCTACAACGTCTCCGACGTGTCTGAACTCGGCTTCGCGTTCGACGAAATGGCGGACAACGTCAGCGGCAGCTACGCGATACTCGTGCGCATTGCCTGCCCGGTAGAGGTAACTGTCAGCTACAACGGCGAGGTGCTCAGCTCCTCCGAGAACAATCTCAACACCAAGACCTCCTTCGGTACGCTCTCATTCGAGGGCGACGACGACGAGATCAAGGTGCTCAAGCTCTCCGACGACGCGAACTATGAGGTCTTCATCAACGGTACCGGCAAGGGCACCATGGACTACTCGATCAGCTTTGCCGACGAGAACGGCGAATATTCAGACGTCCGCACGTTCAAGAAGGTGCCGATAAATGACGAGACGCTCATCTCCACCCACACCGGCAAGTCCGGACACACGACACTCAGCGTCGATAAGGACGGCGACGGAAAGGTGGACGCTACATACTCCGCCGGCAGGAACCGCAAGGGAAAGGTGCAGAAGTCGAACATCTGGCTCATCGTGGCTATCGCCTCGGGAGCGCTCCTGCTGGTGCTCCTTGCGGCTGAGATAGTTCTCATCATCAAGCGCGCGAAGCGCAACAAGGTCTGCCACAGCTGCGGACAGGCTATCAGCAAGGAGACCGTTTACTGCCGCACCTGCGGAGCACAGGTCAAGCGCGTGCCGCTTCTGCTTCCCGACCGCACAGGCAGGAAGAAGCAGTCCCCGACGGTCATCGTTGCGAAGCTCGTAGTCATGGGCATATGCATACTCACCACAGTCGGCGTCGTTGCGGTATACCGCTCGGCTGCGACGAATGTTTTCCAGAGTATCCGCAATCAGGATCTGATGATGGCTGAGAACGTTTACGAGGAGCACGTTGCGGACTCGGGTCTGCCGGCCAAGTACCTCGATCTCGCGACCTCGCATTACCTGAAGAAGGTCGAGAAGGAGCGTGCGAAGGGCAGGTTCGGCGACGACACTGCTGACATCGTATACCAGACCGTTTCCGGAATGGACATGGGTGAGGCTTCCGAGACCGCCGAGAATTACCTCGAGAATCTCGATACCTCTGACAAGGCTTGATAAAAAAAGTACGGCGCAAGCCGTACTTTTTTTATCCGATATCAAATTTTTCCGCGATCTGATCGCATAGCTGCTGTGCAGCCTCTTCAGTGGTCGCCTTGTCGTATATGACGAGGTTGCAGGCGTCGTTGAACATATCTATCATGGAGCTGTTCTCGATAGTCGGGTCGAGGAGCGAGATCTTCGGGTTCGCCTCCATGACGAGCGACGCTTCGTACTGTATACCAGACAGCATATCCGCTTCCTCGAGGTAGCCTCTCGCGGACGTGCTCAGCGGGATACCCTTCTCGATGCCCTGAAGCACCGCCATATCCTGACTGTTCAGCAGGAAGTCGAGGAGCATCGCAGCCTCCTGCGGGTGCTCGGTGTTGCGGCTTATCGCGTACATCGTTGCTGGCTTGGTGTACCAGCCCTCTCCGGAGCGGTCTGCGGTGATACCGGTCTGCGGCACGGGGACTATCTCGTAGCCGGCGCTGATAGCGTCCTTGCAGTAGCTCGAGGCGTCGCTGACCCATGCTATTGCGCCCGCGCACAGCCCCTTGGTGATGTCGCTGACCTGCAGCTCCGTCGGGGGAATGACATTCTCATCGACCATTCTGTCGTACATATCGAGCATTACCTCGAAGTCGTCCGGGGTGAAGTTGATATGTCCGTTCGTGATGAACTCCTTGCCTTGCTGCTGCTCGGTGTAGGTGAGGAGGTACATCCATATGGACTTGGTTTTGCAGCTCATGGGGTAGATGCCGTCGCGGCTCATGACCTTTGCGGCGTCGAAGAGGTCGTCCCACGTCTCCGGCAGCCCGAGACCGTACTGGTCATAGATGGTCTTGTTGATGTAGACCGTCTGGGCGTTCATGGCGATAGGGATGGCATTGAGCCTGCCGTTCATCTTGCCGTAGGAGAGCATGGTCTGGTCGAATGCGGAGAGGTCGATGTAGTCGGAGACGGTGCTGATGTCGTAGTAGCCCATTCCGTCGGGGGAGTACTGCGAGAGCCAGCCGTAGTTGATCTGCATTACGTCCGCCTCGGTGTTGGATATCATCTGCACGCGGCTGCGGGACTCATATCCCGACCACTCGGAGTAGCTGCAATTGACCTTGATGTCGGGGTGCAGCTCCTCGAAGCGCTCGACTGCCGCTATGGTGTATTCGTGTCTGACGTCGTTTCCCCACCACGACAGCGATATCTCGGTGGGAATGGTCTTTGACTGTATGACTGAGCGCTTGCCGCAGCCTGTCGATAGTGTCACCGCAGATGCACAGACGAGCGCTGCCAGACGTTTTACTGCTGATCTCATTCTGCGCTCACCTCCTTGTCAGCCTCGGAAGGATTGTAGAAGGCATAGGTGTCCTTGCCGCTGTTTTTGGCGAAATACAGAGCCTTGTCCGAAGCGGAATACATCTCCTCAAAGGTAGCGCCGTCCTTCGGGAACATTGCCACGCCGATACTTCCGGAGATCTTGTAACTGCCGTCGTCGCCGGTGTAATTCGACCGGAACGCCTCGCAGATCCCGCTGCATTTCTGCTTGACGTAGTCCTCGTAGGGAGCGTCATCGCCGGGGGTGGAGTTCATGAAGACACAGAACTCGTCGCCGCCTATGCGTCCGAGGAAGTCCTCAGACGAGAATGTCGCGCGGAGGATACTGCCTATCTTGGCGAGCACCTGATCTCCGTATGCGTGACCGAGGGTGTCGTTGACGCCCTTGAAGTTGTCGAGGTCTATCAGCAGGAGCGCGTGGTTCTCGATAGAGAGCGAATCGTTCAGCCTTTCGGTGACCGTCTCCTCGAAGGACTTCTTGTTGAGGATACCCGTGAGGAGGTCGAGGTTCGCCCTGGTGTTGAGCGAAGTCATGACGTACTGCACGGGAGCTGTCAGGCGTATGCTGAGCTCCACGGCTATGAGCACGGCGAGCAGCGCCGCGATGAAGGCGACTATGTAGATGTAGACCTGCATCTCGTTCTTTTCGCGCAGGAGCTCTGCGGTGGGGATAGCGGTTATGATGTACCACTCATCGCCGCAGGGGCTGACCGAGACGAGGTACTTGCTGTCCATGACGGTCGCGGAGCTTATGTCCGAGACGCGCGACCTGATGTCCGAATTGAGCGTCGAGCCGACCTCAGAGCGGTCGGAGGAATAGATGACGTTGCGGTCGCGGTCTGTGAGGCGTATCTCGGTGCTGGCGAGGGTCTCGGGGTTATCGAAGACGCTGTTGAGTTCCGATGCGTAGAACGAGATGACGAGCACTGCGTTGTCGTTCATTCTTTTGACGTAGTAAATGCGGCTGAAATTGCCGTTATAGCCGGCGCACCAGCCGTCGTTGGTACGCTTGCGGGTGGCCATTGCGGCGAGGTCGCGGTAGATGTTGTCGCCGAAGAGGGAGGTGGTGCCGTTGGAGACCTTCCCGACGGTGTGATTGTTGCGGTAGACGATGCCGTAATCGACGAAGTTCTCCATGATACAGAGGCTGTAGAGCTTGTCCGATATGAGCTTCTCGGTGGTGACGGCGTCATACTCGTCGTTGGAGGGGTCTGTGGCGTCGTAGGTGTAGCATTCCTCGGCGGCGAAGGCGAGGGTGCCGATGGTCTCCATGCGGGAGAGGTAGCTGTCCATATTGAGCTTCATCTGCATATTCAGCGACGAGCCCATGGTGCTGACCTTGCTCTTGAGCACGGAGTCGGTCTTTCGCACGGCGAGCACCGAGACTATGAAAACAGCCGTGATAACTATGAGGGCATAGCCTGTTATCATTGAAAACTTCAGTCTGCTCAGGCTGGAGGCAGACTTCCTGTCATTATTATCCATAACTGACTCCTGTATCCAAAACATTATTGATATCTGCGGTCGTTTTTGCTTATTACACATATTTTATCACCTTTTATGCAAAAAATCAACTATATTTTATGAACAAAATCACGTTTTTCCCTTGAACGGCGTCTGATGTCTCACGGAGAGCGCGTCTGCTCTTGACAATTCCCGGGAGAGACTGTATAATGGGTAGGGAAGGTGATTGTGATGGAAAGATCAAGGCTCGTCTCTCTGATACTGATGATGATATCCTGCATGGCGGTCATGATGCTCGTGAGGGCGTGCATGAGCAACGCTCAGGAGGCTAATAACCGCAATAAGTCCGCAGGTGCGCCGAATGACGGCCCGCATATCGTCGAGAATACGGTCCCCGCGGGGCTGGATTCAGGTGCAGAGGACTTCGCCGGCAGCGGTGTTGAAACGGAGCCGGAGGAGCCGTCGGAGTACATCGAGTACGTCACAGACCTCATCGGGCAGGTCATCGAGACTATCCCGCACACAGTCGCTCCTGCTGAGACAGAACCCGAGGAGACGACCGAGGACACACGCAGTATCCTCGAAAAATACAACGACGAACAGGCTTCGATAGCTGCTGAGAACGCCACCGCAGAGGAACAGACCGGTGCGGTGTTCGGCGGACGCGACCCGCAGCTCACTACGGAGATCGTGCTTGTCATAGGCTGAGACCCGAGCTCTCGGGATCAAATATACGGAGGTTTAACAATGGTTGTAATCGAAATGGAAAACGGCAAAAAGATCAAGCTGGAGCTTTATCCCGACATCGCTCCGATATCGTGCGAGAACTTCGAGAAGCTCGTGAGGAGCGGCTTCTACGACGGGCTCATCTTCCACAGAGTCATCCCGGGCTTCATGATACAGGGCGGCTGTCCGAATGGAACCGGCACAGGCGGTCCCGGCTGGCAGATAAAGGGTGAGTTCGCGCAGAACGGCGTAAAGAACGACCTGAAGCACACCCGCGGGGTGCTGTCGATGGCGCGCTCGATGATGCCTGATTCGGCGGGCTCGCAGTTCTTCATTATGCATGAGGACGCTCCACACCTTGACGGCAGCTATGCGGCATTCGGCAAGGTGATCGAGGGCATGGACGTTGTCGACGAGATTGCATCCACGGAGACCGATTTTCGCGACAAGCCCCTCAAGGACCAGCGCATGAAAAAGGTTACTATAGAATGAGAAAAAGGACGGACATTTTGTCCGTCCTTTTTGATGCGAAATTATTTGGATTTACGCATTTGTAGGGGACGGCGTCCCCGACGTCCCGTTGTTGGCTCGGGTCGATGTAGGCATCGACCCCTACAAAAACAAAAAAGCGCCCCACAAACGCAGGGCGCTGGCGTTCCAAAGAGGATTCGAACCTCCGACCTACCGCTTAGGAGGCGGTCGCTCTATCCTGCTGAGCTATTGGAACATAACACAATTATTTTACCATATCTGCTCCCGGATTGCAACACCCGGGAATTAATTTTATATATTTACCCAAATCCCAGCCGCCGCACAGGTCGGTCTCACATAAAAAATATTGACGTTTGCGGGGGAGTGTGGTATAATACAAAGATAGATAAATCAACGAAATGGGTGATACGATGACAGACGCTGAGCTCGCAGCTGCCGCACAGGAGCTCTCCACAGGATTCGACGAGGAGACCGCTCCCGCCGAAGCTTCCGAAGCTCCCTCCGAGGAGACCACTTATGAGTCCATTCAGGAGCAGGTGCACCACACCGCCTCCGTGTTCAATTCTGCGGGACACTATCTCAGGGTATTGCTCCCCTCGCTGATAATGGCGCTGGTGATATTCGTCATCGTAGTCTTCGTAAGCAAGCGCCTAC
>JAEELF010000039.1 GCA_016288815.1 Ruminococcus sp. | reverse complement strand
TTGGCTACATTAAGCTTCAGATCGCAGCAGGAAAGGCTACTCCTGCACCGCCTGTTGGTCCGGCACTCGGTCAGCACGGCGTTAATATCATGGCATTCACAAAGGAATTCAACGAGAGAACTAAGAACGATATCGGTATGATAATCCCTGTTGTTATCACTGTTTACGCTGACCGTTCATTCTCTTTCATCACTAAGACTCCCCCCGCTGCTGTCCTCATCAAGAAGGCTTGCAACATCAACAGCGGTTCCGGAGTTCCCAACAAGACTAAGGTCGCTAATATCACAAGAGAACAGGTACAGAAGATCGCTGAGACCAAGATGCCTGACCTCAATGCAGGTTCACTCGAGGCTGCTATGAGCATGATCGCAGGTACAGCTCGTTCAATGGGCGTTGTAGTTGTTGACTGATCAAATTAAATTTACTGAATGATGATAGGGGCAATCCCCCGTTCTGAGTTCTATTGGTGGGAGGAAAATTCCGCTAATCGGGTATAAATAATCCCGGTATTACCACTTAAATAGGAGGAAATATAATGAAACACGGCAAGAAATACGTTGACAGCGCAAAGGCTGTTGATTCTGCAAAGCAGTATGATTCCACAGAGGCTCTCGATTTAGTCTGCAAGAACGCTAAGGCTAAGTTCGACGAGACTATCGAGGCTCACATCCGTCTCGGCGTTGACTCCCGTCACGCTGACCAGCAGGTAAGAGGAGCTGTTATCCTTCCCAACGGTACAGGTAAGACTGTCCGCGTTATCGTTTTCTGCAAGGAAGACAAGTACGAGGCTGCTCAGGCTGCCGGTGCTGATTACGTTGGCGGTCAGGATCTCGTTGAGAAGATCATGAAGGAAAACTGGATGGACTTCGACGTAGTCGTTGCTTCCCCTGACGTGATGGGTCTCGTCGGCCGTCTCGGTAAGGTGCTTGGTCCCCGCGGACTTATGCCGAACCCGAAGGCCGGTACAGTTACTCCCGACGTTGCAAAGGCTGTAACTGAGGCTAAGGCTGGTAAGATCGAGTACCGTCTCGACAAGACCAACATCATCCACTGCCCGATCGGTAAGGCTTCCTTCGGCGCTGCTAAGCTCGACGAGAACTTCACAACTCTCATGGAAGCTATCGTTAAGGCTAAGCCGGCTGCTGCTAAGGGTACTTACCTCAAGAGCTGCACCGTTACTTCTACTATGGGCCCCGGCGTTCCGGTCGCTACTGCTAAGTACGGAGTTTGATTCATTTATCAAAAAAGAGCCGCACATCGAAAGATGTGCGGCTTTATTTTTTTGTAGGTGATTTTTTGCTGCGTGCGACCGTCACCGGTCGCAGGCGTGCTTTTTCGTAAAGGCAACAAGGGGACGCCTTCTCTTACAAGGCGTCCCCTCTCGAAAAACGATTCACTGGATCGTTTTTCGATTCACCCCTTGCGAGGCGCCCTTCGGTTTCCGTGGGGCGCTGCCCCACACCCCGCCAAAGGGTACAGGTACCCTTTGGAATCCCATTGCTAAAAAGTGCTGTATGCGATGTACGATTAAGGTCGTTAATGAGAGTGAGCGAGCGGAGCAAGCGGCAACGTGCTTGCCAGCGCGGGCTCCGCGCCCCTTTGGAATCCCATTGTAAAAAAGTTCTGTATGCGATGTACGATTAAGGTCGTTAATGAGAGTGAGCGAGCGAAGCAAGTGGCAACGTGTACGCCGGCGCGGGCTCCGCGCAAAAAAGGGACCCCCGAAGGAGTCCCTTTTGTTGTTTCGGAATTACTTGCCGAAGTTGTCTGCCTGACCGCTTGCCGGATCGAGGTCTGTGATAAGTCCAGCCTCATATCTCTGGATAGAAAGCGCGTCGTTGTTTGTAGGACCGTCGCCGTTGTTGAATACGTCAGCCTGAAGCTTGCCGATACCCTCAAGTGAGTATGTATCGGGGTCAGCCTGATAACGCATGATAGCTACAACGTCGCCCATGTTTACTGACTTATCGTTGTTAGCATCGCCCCAGAGCATATCTGTGTTGCCAGATGTACCCTGTGTCGAGCCCTGTGTCTTAGGCTCATCGTCAACATCGGGAGCGTCTGCGATCTCATCGTCGAGGAAGGAGATCACCCATGCGAACGGAGCGTTCCAGTTGATAGTAACCTCGTTAACGGACCAAGCCTCGATCGAGTCAACGTAGCACTTCTGAGGAGCTACCTCGCCTCTCTTGTAGCCGAGACCGCCAACGTACGGATCCTGAAGTCCGGAACCAGGACCACCGGAGAGAACTCCATCGGGAGCCTTCGGGAAGTTGTGGTCAAGCTCGTAAGACCAGAATCTGTGGTGAGGATTCTTGGTGTAGTAGTCGCCAGTACCAGTTACATAAGAGATACCCTGAGCGTTACGTCCGAAGATGTAGTCGAGAGCAGCACCTACGCCGCTGATATAGCTGTTATCGCCCTTGATCTTATAGCCGTAAGCCATAACGATAGCGTTATTGATAACGAAGGAGTTGGAGCCCCACTCGTAACCTGTGATTGTGATGCCTTCACCGATATTAACACCATCCTGGAAAGAAGCCTCCTTATACGGGATAGCCATACCTTCCTTAGCCTGCTGAGCAATGTAACCGTCAGCAGCAGCAACGATAGCGTCCTCGATATCTGCCTTGTTAGCAGCTGTGAGGTCTGTCAGAGCAGCGTTGTCCTTGTTGAGGTACAGTGTGAGAGTACCGCAGCCTGCTGTACAACCCCAGTTGAAGGAGCTGAAGGAGCCAGCGTTCTCACCGCCGCCGAGGTTAGTTGTGATGCTGAATGCCTTATCATTGCCAGTTGAGTCGTTCGGGTTCTTGTATTCCTTGAGGTCGTTGTAGTACTTGGAATCGCCTGTTGTAGCGTAGAGCTCACAAGCAGCCCAGTAAGCGTCGTCGCCTACGTATGTATCACCGTAAGCACCGCCGCCGATAGCCTGATCAAGAGGAGCGAAGAGCGGATCCTTATCGGAGTTGCCCTCTGCGATGTTCCACTTGGACTTCATAGCCATGATAGCCTCATAGCTGTCCTCTGCGTGCTGGAGGCAGGTAGCAGCGTAAGAATCGTCGATACCCTTCCAGAGACGTGCAGCCTGAGCAGCACAAGCGATCATGTTGAAGGTAGCAGCATACGTCGGAGGCTTAACTATACGGATAGTGCCCCAGCCCTTTACCTTGTTGCCTGACGCGTCTGTGTGATCCTCAGCGTAGTTCCAAGGCTCAACAGCAAGACCGGTCCACTTGTGGTCGTGCATCTTGTGGTAAACGAGACCCTTGTTTGTACCGGAGTCAACGATCATCTTGAACATGAAGTCGAGCTCTACCTTGGTCTCATCGAGGATATCAGGATTGCTGTCGCCGCTCTCCGGGATAGACATAGCATTGCCTGTCCACTTGGAATCTGTACCGGAAGCCTTGGAGAGCTCGTACATATTCTGGAGTGTCCATACGGAGATACCGCCGTTAACAACGTACTTACCGTGGTCACCAGCGTCGTACCAACCGCCTGTGCAGTCGATAGAATCGGACTTCTCAACATCCTTACCGTCACTTGCGTAAGCCTTTACCCACTTGGTCTGAACGTAAGCCATATCCTTAACGTGACCAGCCTGGTGAGCGAGGTCACTGGGTGTCTGGCCGTCGCCGGCAGATGTGATGTAAGCAGCCTGAATCTCTACACCAGAACGGTTCTGGTAGTAGTAGTTCAGAGCATTCTTGAGAACGCCGTCGTAAACGTTATCTGTACCAGGATCAACGATATCGAAGTCGTGGGAGATATACATCTTGTATGTCTCCTTGGTGTATCTGTTTGTGGAAGTATTGGAGGTATCATCTACCTCGATGTGGTAGCCTGTTCCGGCAGGAACGTCTGTGAAGTCGAGGAACTGGATGTACTCACCCGAGCCGTAGTCAACTCCGCCTTCGCCGCGGCCTGTGAACTGCTCACCTGTTCCCTCGTATACTGTCTTGCCGCTCTTGTCAACGACCTTGAAGGATACGGGGCTGAGCTTCTTATCTGTAGCGTAGGAAGCTACCTTCTTGAGGTTTGTGAAGTAACCTACCTGATTGAGACGAACGTCACTTCTGGGAGTAACGTAGCCCATTTCGTTAGTTGTATCCCAGTCGCAGGCTGTGCTCGATGTACACTCAAGGCTGAGGTTATCGAACTTGAGCACTGTGTCCTTCGGGAAGCAGTCGAAGCTCTCCTGATGCTGGCCGCGTCCGCCGTAGTGGAATGCCCACTCAGCAACTTCGAGGTCCTGATCAGCTGTGAATGTAGCCTCGAGGTGGTTGTCGCCCTTAGCGATGTAGATCGGATCCCAAGACTGATTGAAGCCGATGTTTGAACCGGTCTGAGTCGTGCTGGGAGCCTCTGTAGCGCCCATGTTGTTGTGCCAGATCTCGAGGTCTCCGGAGAGATCGCCGATCTTGGTGTACATACGGCCGTCGCTGGATGAATTAACATCGAAGCTTACCTTGTAGGTCTCGCCAGCCTTGATCTTCAGACCTCTGTGACGGAGCTGAAGGTCCCATCTGGACTCACCGCCGTTTACAGAACCACCGATGTTATTCAGTGTTACGTTGTAAGTACCGCCGGAGATGTCGAAGGACTGGTTAGCCGGGTTTGTCTGGCAGGTATGCCACGGAAGTCCGATGCCGTCTTCAAAGTCGACCTGACCTACCATGAGACCTGCAGATGTGCTCATTGGAACGAATGCAGCAGTTGAGGAAGCGAGCATAGCTGCTGCCATTACGCCAGCGCCTGCCACTTTCGCAAAATTCTTGTGCATTTTTAGTACCCTCCCTGAAAAAAATATAATTTTATAACGCAATGCCAGTGCAAACATTGCGGTTATACCTTGAATGTGAAAAACAAGCGTAAGAGCTGTCACACAGCACGCACCAAACCTACGCTTATCCTCCATAATTATATTATATCCTAATTCAAAAGGCAATAGTTTTTTGGAAATTCGTGTATTTTCCTAATCACTCATCTTATCTTTTGTACACTTTCACAAAAAGATAAAAAATAAAAAGGGAGACGAATCTCCCTTTTTGAACAAATTATGAATTAGTTTTGATAGCTTTCAGGAAGTGCTGTCACAATGCCCGCTTCAAAGCGCTGGATGCTGAGTGCGTCGTTGTTTGTGATGCCGTCGCCGCGGTTGTAAACGTCAGCAAGATCCTTGCCCTCAGGTGTGAAATTGAACTCGTCGGGGTTAGCCATGCACTGCATGATGAATACTGCGTCAGCCATATTCACCTCGCCGTTGTAGTTTGCGTCGCCGTAGAGCTTATTCTCATCAGAGCCGCTCGTTGTGGTCGTGGTGGTTGTCGAGGTCGTGCTCGAAGGAGCGGTGGTCTGTGTCGGGTCGGGAGTTGTGCCGTCGGGCTCTGTGCCCCATACGAGGATACCGTCAACGTACATGGTCATGTGCTCGTTGAGGGCCTCAGGAAGGCTGAGGTCAGACATACCCGATGCGAGGGTCTCGTATGAGTAGTCGTTTGTAGGATCCCATGCGCCCTTTGTGGACTTTCCGTCAACAGCGTCCGGGATAGATACGCGGAACTGTACCTCGTCGCGGTGCTCGCTCTGTCCGGTCGGCATGATAGCTCTGCCGTCCTCGAACTTGATAAGAGCATAGTAGGTCATGCCTGTGGGGTCTCCCTCATATTTATAAGGACCGGAGACTGTTGCGTAGCCCTGCTCGCCTGCGCCGTACTGCTGGGAGTTGCTCGTTACCTTGATGTCATCTACGGAGAGACCGCCTGCGATGACCTCGGAAACGTCGAAGTAGTAGCGGTATTCAACGTCCTCGGATACTCTTGCCGGCCATGCGGTATGGTTCATCGCCCACGCCTTGACCTCGGTGTAGCTGTCGCCCTTGCCGTTGATAGTTGCGGATATTTCCCACTCAGCCCACTTGGGAGTCTCGGCAACGGGGAAGTCAGCGAGGATCTCTCCGCCGTAGTCGTCTACCATAGCGCAGAGGCAAGCTGTGAAGCCTGCGTTGTAGTCGATAGCTACCTCGGTGTTCGTGTAGGAGCCGTTGTCGTCGTCGAAGGAACCATCCGAATTAGGACCGCCCTCAAGTGCGCCGTAGAGAACGTGCGCGTACTCTGTCTGCCAGTGTCCGCCCTCGCTCTTATCTGTACCGAGTGCGTTCCAGTGGTCGTCGTGGATACCGGAGGCACCTCTGTGGTGAACGTTTACAGCGTTCTTGCCCATGCCGATGACATAGCTGAGTCCGATGTCGTTGTCACCGAAGGCGTAGTCCATCATCCTCTTAGCCCATGTATCATACTTCTCAGCAGAAGCGGAGTCGTTCTTGAAGATCGTATCGGCTGCTACCTTTGCGAGCCATGCTGTATTCGAGGTATATCTCAGCGAGCCCCACGAATTGAGTATCGGGAGACCGTCGGGAGTCTGCGTGATAGACTTTCCGCCGTAGCCGTTCATCCAGAATTCGAGATGATGAGCAACGTGGTCTATCCACTCCTGCTTGCCTGTGTTTATTGCATAGAGCAGAGCCGCAGCCTGCGTTGTGTCGTCCCAGCAGAAGCCCCATGTGAACTTCTTCTCGGTGGACTGGCTCTCAAGCGGATAGAGCGGGATATAGTCGCTCTCGCACTTGTCGAGGTATGCCTGATCGCCGGTAGCCATGTACATCCAGTTTGCTGCGTAGAACAGCTCGTCGATGAAGTTGTCGGTGCCGCTGTTGTTCTTGGTGTTGTAGTACTTCGACTGAATGCCCTGGTCATCGTCAGCGTCCGCACCCTTCTGGGCGTAGACGTCGTTAGCGAGCTTGAACAGGCTCTCGGCGTGCGCGAGGTAGTTTGCAGCGAGTGCGGGATCCTCTTCCTTGAATACGATATATCCGCCAGCCAGAGCCGCAGCCATTTCAGCAACGGTCGTGCAGCAGGTTATCTCGTCGTAGGGTCTGTCCTCGGTGCCGGTCTTGAGGTTATACTTTCTGATGTACACCTCAGGGCTGCCGTACCATACATGGTCGAAAGCGTCATCGCCGATAGTACCGATGACCTTGTCGCCGAGGTCACAGGCAGCAACGTAATCAAGTCCCCACTGGAGGTTCTTGAGGTAGATGTCGTAGAGACCGGCGTCCTTTACAGCGTCCTTGTACTGGATAACGCCCCAAGCCAGTACCGATGCGGTGTAGGCGTTGGTGAGCGTGAACTTGAGGTGGTCGCCGGCGTCGAACCAGCCGCCCGGGATAACGTCAGCGTCGGTGCCGTCCTCCTTGAGCATGGAGTCGCCGCGCCACGATACCTCGTTCCAGTCCGGCAGCTTGCCTGCCTGCTGTACCTCGTAGAAGAACATGGACTTTTGCAGTGCCTCAGCGTAGTTGTAGCCCGATGCGGCAGACGCAGTTACGGCGTCGCCCGCATTCTGCGCAGGCATATAAGCTGCAATGCCCGCCGTTACAGCCAGTGCTGAAGCTGCTGCGGTGATTTTTCTTAATAGCATATTGATTTCCCCTCTCGTAAAATTTCGCATGACCCTCCCGCCATACGTATACACCTTAAATATACATCATTTTCCGCCGGTTGTCAAGGATTTTTATGTAATTAACCTGCGGCGGAGCTTTCGCCGGGACGTTCCGGCAAAAGGAAAGCTCCCCGGTCGGGGAGCTTTTGTGCTGTTATGCTGAAACTGCTGTTTCAACGGGGCGCTCTGCTGCCTCAACGGGAAGCTCGGTGTAGATACCAGCCTCGTACTGCTGTATCGCGAGCGCGTCGTTGTTGGTCACGCCGTCGTTGCCGATGACGTCTGCGTTTATCTTGCCCTGTGCTGTGAGCGAATAGTTGTCCGGGTCTGCCTGACTTCTCATGATCGCGACTGCGTCTGCCATGTTGACCTCGCCGCTCTCGTTCGCGTCGCCGGCGAGATACTTGCCGGAAACGGCTGATGTTGTTGTGGTGGTAGTCGTTACGGAGGACTCAGTCGTCGTAGCCGCTGCGCTGCTTACCTTGCACTCCACGATCTCGCAGGGCTGGTCGATGCCGACCTCGTTCACAGCGTCCCATACGTTGGACCACCAGATCTGGAGCTCGGCAGATGTGAAATCTGCGGGTACTTCGTCAAGCTCGATCGTGTATGTGAGTGTGCCGTCTGCGTCAGCGTTGCCGCTCCACTCGACGTTCGTCCAGTCGGCAGCGGTCGTTCCGTAGCCGAGCGCACCGCCGATAGATGCGCCGGGAGCGCCCTCGACAGTGAACTCAAGCGTATAGCCGGTCTTGTCGCCTGCGGGGAGCGTTACGCTCTTCTTCACTACATCGAACACAAAAGCCGCTGTAGTTGTGGTCGTTGTGGGGTCTGCTGTAGTCGTGACAGTTGTCTGTCTTGTTGTTGCAGTAGTGTCAACGTTGCGTGTGTAGAGGTCTGCCGGGAGCTCATCGAGAGTGATGCAGTAGTCGCTCTGGTACATCTCGATAGTGTCCTCGAGGGTATTGAATACGGGGTTCGTGAGGAAGTTGTTATTGTCGCTGCCGCCGTCGTACCATGTGCAGAAGTAGAGCCAGCCAGCCTTGTCCTCGGTGAGGTTGGAGACTGTGGAGAAGCAGTCGTTCTCTGCCATGGAGACCATCTTGGCGCTGTTGTAGCGCTCCATTATGCCGTAGAATGTCGAGGCGATAGAGCTGTCGTTGTGCTGGAGCACAGCGGAGCCTGTAGACCAGTCTGTGCAGTTGTACTTATCGTAGCCGATGATGTCAACGTACTCGTCGCCGGGGTACCAGTTTGCGGAGGTATCGAAGTTATAGCTGTTCCACTCCCAGATGAGGTTGTGGCAGTCGAAGTCCTCTGTCAGGGTCTTGTAGGTGTAGATCCAGAGCTGCTTGTAGACAGCGGAGCCTTCCTTGCCCCACCAGAACCATGAGCCGGTCTCACCGCCGCCTCCTTCTGCCTCGTGGAGAGGTCTCCAGATGACCGGTATGCCCTCAGCCTCGAGCTTCTTGAACTCAGCGGCGAGAGTCGTGAGCGACTGACGGTAGTACTCGTATTCCTTTGTGCCCTCGGTATATGCATTTGAGGGCGAGAAGTTATTGTCCTTGGCTGTGTAGGAGGTCTGTGCCCAGTCGATACGGTCGCCGATGGTGTAGCTGTCGATATCGTTGGGGACGTTGATGTGGAAGGAAGCAGTTGCGATACCGCCCTTGTCCTTTACCCACGAGATGACGCGCTCCGTGGAGCCGTCGTCGCTGCCGAATGCAGGGCAGCAGAAGTTGCCGTAGTCGAAGCCTCTGATTGCCGGGTAGTGTCCGGTTTTCTCCTTGAGGTACTCGAACTCCTGCTCAAGTCCGTGGGGACCGTAGTTGTAGATCTCCTGCTGACCGGAGATGATGTGGTTACCGTACATCTCTGCGAGGTAGTCCATAAGGCTTGCCGCCTCAGCGGTTGCTTCGGGGTCGCAGGGAGTGGTCTCCGACGCCTTGATGTCGGGCAGCACGGCGGATTCAACAGTGAAGTAATCGAACATTGTCCAGCCCCATGAGGAAGTGATCTTGAGCGTGTTCTCGCCTGCAGCGAGCTTTACGGACGACTTGATAGGCTCGTAGCTGTCGCTCTTCGGGATAGAGAGGCTACCCTGAGATGCGCCGTTGATGTAGAAATTCTGCTGCTTTGAGCCGCCCACGCCGTGAGCGTAGATAGTGAGGTCGTAGATGCCTGCGGACTCGACGGTGAAGATCATCTCGATCGTTCCGTCGTCCTTCATGTAGAGAATGCTCCCGCCGCTCGCTGAGGAGTCGGTATCGACAGCAGTTGCGCCGGTGACAGTCGCGTCCTCGAACTCGTACTTGTCAGCGTCTGCCGCCGTGACGGTGACAGAGCTTACGAGCGCGGTGTTCAGCGCCATCGCCGCCGCTAAAGCGGCTGCACCCGCCTTGCGTAAGATCTTAGAATACATGATATGATATCCCTCCAAAGATAATATTGTACTTTAATTATACATTCCGTTTAAGGAAAAATCAAGAAGTTTCTATAATTGTTTACAATTGAAGAAAAACTTTGGTCATTCAGACAAATCAAAGTCCCCGGTTTTTGACATAATAATGAAAAATGGCTTAAATTTTGCTTAAATCATAGAATATTTAAGGAGGGAGCGTTTCCGGAAATTTCTTGTTGCCTTTTGCCGATTCCTGCATAAAATAAAGTAAACGGCAAAATGCTATGCGCCGTCCCGGGGTGGCTAACGCCCATGGATCGCTTCGGGGCACAGGGCGTATTCCGGACGGCTGTTATGATATAGATAGCGGGGAGCCTGCCGGCTCCCCGCGCCCTTTTAATATGCAGGCAGCCCAAACAAAACACCGCCGGGTGCTCTGCGGCACCCGGCGGGTCATTTCATTAACCAGCTGTGGTCGTGGGCTGCTCCTTCTCGGTACGCTGGACTGTGACGTTGATGTTCTTCACTGCCCATACGTTGTCGTAATTCGTGGAGGTTATCGTTATCGGGTAGGTGAACTGCTCTCCGGATATATCCGCGTTCAGCAGGTTGATATCCGCGATGAAGTCGTTCGCCGTGATATCGTCGATGATGTCCGCCGGTGCGACTATGTCCACGGGAAGGTTCTGCGTGATGACGGTGTACTCATAGTTCCCGGCGGGAGCGTTGCTGATGGTGAAGCGGCTGCCGTCGAGGGTTATACGCTTGGTCGCGAGCTCGGAGTTATCGAGCGAGACCGTCACCGACTCGAGGTTCGACATATTCATGCAGTCGTTCTGTTCGAGGATATCGCTGAGGTAGAAGGTCTGCGAGAAGTCGAGCGAAAGCTGGCTGAGCTCGATCTTGCCGATGTCGAGCGTATCCGGCATCTCGGACGAGCTGTTCTTCGAGGCTATGGTTATCGACTCCGCCGACATATTGAACTTCACGCTGTCCTTGTCGAAGTACGACGGTGCGACTATCTGGACGTTCAGCCCGACGGTCTTCTGCGTGAGGACGGGTATGTCGATGACAAAGCTGGTGTTGCTGAATTCGAGACCCGACTGGTCGATGAGCGTGCCGTCGCTGGTGTAGAGCTGTATCTCGTCGCTGGTGAGCGAATACGAGGAATCGAGCGTCATCTCCTTGTCGGACACTGCGTAGACGTCGGATATCTTGCTGAGCTGCGCGGAGGGTCCTGTGATATTGACCTCGCTGGGCTCACAGGTGAACTCGTCGTAGTTTATGGTCTTGTTCTCCGCGAAGGAAACTTTCGGTATCTTCGGGGTGACCGCGAAGGTGCGGGTCTCGTACTTATCGAAGACGACCTTCGCACTCGCAGGGGTTATCGACTCGACCGTGTACTCTATGCCGGTCGTGCTGCGGACCTTTATCTCGAGGGTCTTGTTTCCGGCAGTGGTGACACCTGAGGCGTCGATGTATGCAACGAGGTTGCCGTTGTTTATGCTTCCGACCTGGGTACGGCTTCCGAGCAGCCGCACGCTGACCTCCTTGACGTCGCAGGAGATCACGCTCAGTCCGCTGTCTGCGGCGGAGGTGCCTGTCAGGTCGATGGATACATCCACATGATCGATCGTCTTCGGAGCCGACGGATACAGCGTCATCGAGACGATGAACCAAGTTATGAATGCAAGGAATATCGCATAGACCGCGAGCGAAAGGTTAGACTGGCTCCCCTTGCGGAACGCGGAGCGGAATCTCTTGAATACGCTCATTTCTTTTTCCTCCTTTCAAACAGTGAGGAAAAGGTCTTTCGGGGCGACTTTCCTGCGGTCTGATCCTCGTAGAAAATCTCCGTGTGCAGGAGCTCGCTGAGCTTTTCGCGGGTGAAATCCCTTGTGAGGCTGCCGTTCATCGCCACGGAGATCTGTCCTGTCTCCTCGGAGACGACTATCACTACCGCGTCTGAGTTCTCGCTCATTCCGATAGCGGCTCTGTGGCGCGAGCCGAGCTTCTTGTTTATAGCGGCGTCGTTCTGCGGCTTCGGAAGGAAGCACGCTGCCGCAAGTATCATGCCGTCCCTCATGATGACTGCGCCGTCATGGAGCGGGGTCTTGGGGTAGAAGATGTTGCCGAAGACCTCCTTGCTGGGGACTGCATTGAGTATCGTGCCTGTTTCTATCTGTTCGCCGAGGCGTACCTGCCTCTCGCAGACTATCAGTGCGCCCGTGCAGCTCGCGGAGAGCTCGACGCAGGAGTCGCAGACAGCGTCTATGGCGGTGTCCCACTTCGCGGCGATGTCGTCCGACATAGAGCCTATGCCGAATATCTTGACGCCGAGACGGGTACGTCCGAACTTCTCGAGCGCGCGGCGGAGCTCCGGCTGGAAAAGCACCAGCATGGCGATGAGTCCGACGCCGAGCGCCTTCTCGAGGATATACTTTATTACCTTGAGTCTGAGCACGCGGCTGATGAAGTAACCCGCGACAAGGAGCAATATCCCCTTGATGAGCTGACCTGCACGGGTCTCGCGTATCAGCTTCAGCAGCAGGTAGATTATGTAGGCGAGCAGAGCCATGTCTATCAGGTCGATAAGCTCAAGCGTACTCAGTATGCTCAGGAAAGCGTCGCGAAAATCAATTATCGTATTATATACACTGCTCCACGACATTTACACACTTCCTTTCAGGCTGTTTTACACATATTCATGGACCCGCGCTTTTCTCTGTCTTATGTAGGGGGGATCTCTCCCCCGCTGCCTGCGCGCAGTCTGTCATATTATTATTGTACCACAAATCAGGATAATTTCAATAGTTTTTTGCAAATTTCTCTTAAATCAGCGATTTTTTTATAGTCCGGGCGAGCATTGATGCGTCCTCGGAGCGGCTGAATGCCGACGGAGCGAAGCGGACGGTGCCGTTTTCAGTGCCGAGCGTCGCGTGGGCAAGCGCTGCACAGTGGAATCCTGCCCGCAGGCAGTAGCCCTTCTCCGAGAGCAGCTCCGCCGCTCTTTCCGGCTGTACGCCGTCAATGTTGAACGAGACTATCGGGACATATCCAGCCTCCGGACTGCGGTAGACGGTCACTCCGCTGCTGCCGAGCTCGGAGATGAAGCTCCGGCATATCTCCTCCTCGCGGCGGCGGATATTCTCCGCGCCGTGCTTTTTCACGAACTCTATGCCCGCCTTCACAGTCATCGCGCCGGTGACGTTGAGCGTGCCGCTCTCGAGCATATCCGGCAGGAAGTCCGGCTGCTCGAGACTCTGCGAGGCACTGCCCGTGCCGCCCTGCATTATGGGCTTTATCCGGAAAGCGCCGTCCGTGACGAGGAGTCCCGTGCCGGAAATGCCGTAAAGTCCCTTGTGCCCGGCGGTGCAGAGGATATTTATCCCGTCGCCGAGCTTTACATCTATCAGTCCGCACGCCTGTGCGCCGTCCGCGATGAAGCATATCCCATGCTCGCGGCAGAGCTCTGCTATCTCCCGGTACGGGAGAAGCTGCCCCGTGACGTTGCTCGCGAGGGTGCAGACCACTGCCCGTGTGTCCGGGCGCATAAGCCGGCGGAAGCTCTCAACTGTACGCTCCGTATCGGGATAGACCCGCGCTACGGAGAGCGTGATCTTTTCCTGCGCCGCGAGCTGAAAAGCCGGTCGTGCTGCGGAATTGTGCTCCATGCTGCTGATTATGAGGTGCCCTCCTTCTGCCATTACGCCCTGTATCGCGAGGTTGAGTGCGTGGGTACAGTTGAGCGTGAACACGGTGTTCTCAGGCTGTGCGCCGAAGAAGTCAGCGGCGGTCTCGCGAGCGGAATACACTGCACGCGACGTTCTCATGGCGAGCTGGTGGCCTCCGCGTCCGGCATTCCCGCCGTAGAGACGCATCGCCTCCGCGGCTGCCTCCCTCACGGAGACCGGCTTGGGGTAGGTCGTGGCGGCGTTATCGAAATTCACCATGTCACTCACCTCCGCTCATGCCGGAAAACGGCACGGAATACTGTCTGAGCACCTCGGCGGCGGCGCGGCAGCTTCCCGCGATATACAGCGAATACCCGCAGCTCTTGCCGGGCGCGGGGTCGCTGCGTCTTATCTCAGTCGGATACCCTCTCGCGCGCAGGAGCTTCTGAGCCTTGAGCGCGAACGTGTACGAGGGCATTGCCGCAATGCAATCCTTCACAATTATCACCCCTGACAGGCAGACTGCGCTTGCATTTGCGGTACATTATATTGTATGTGGGCGGGGTGTCTGGTGTGACGGACAAAAAAAAGACCGCACCCTCAGGTGCGGTCCTTGAACATTCTGATTATTCAGCGTCAGTTGCCTCAGCAGCTGCCTCCTCGGTGGAGTAAACAACTGCGTCTGCATTATCGTCTGCTGTCTCTTCCTCCTCGTCCTCAAGAAGAGCACGCATGGAGATGCTGATACGCTTGGACTCTGTGTCGATGTCGATGATCTTTACGTCAACTACGTCGCCGACGGAAAGGATATCCTTTACATTCTCGACCTTCTTGTTAGCAAGCTGGGAGATGTGGATAAGTCCGTCAACACCGTCGATGATCTGTGCGAATGCACCGAAGCTCGTGATGGAAACGACTGTAGCCTTTACAACGTCGCCTACCTGATAGTTTGCAAGGAAGATCTCCCACGGATTGTCCTCAGCCTTCTTGAAGCCGAGGGAAATGCGGTTCTCCTCGCGGTTGAGATCCTTGATGTATACCTCAAGGGTATCGCCGACATTAACGACCTCGCTCGGGTGCTTGATGCGCTTCCAGGAGAGCTCGGAGATGTGGACCATACCGTCGATGCCGCCGAGGTCAACGAATGCGCCGAAGCTGGTGAGGGACTTTACCTTGCCGACAAATGTGTCGCCGACATTAGCGCTCTCCCAGAACTTAGCCTGAGCCTCTGCCTTCTTTGCGTTCTGGACAGCCTTGATGGAGCCGACTGCTCTCTTTCTGCCCTCAGTTACCTCGATGATAGTGAACTCTACCTTCTGCTTGAGGAGCTGCTCGAGCTCTGCGCCTCTGGGAAGGCCTGTCTGAGAAGCGGGGATAAATACTCTTACGCCGAGATATGTAAGGGTAACGCCCTTGTTTACTACGTGCTGAACAACGCCCTCGAGTACTGTGCCCTCTTCCTTAGCCTTGAGGACTGTCTCGTAGCCAGCCTGCTCGTCTACCTTCTTCTTGGAAAGCTGAGCGGTGCCCTCTGCGTCGTTCACCTTGATAACGATGAGCTCGATCTCGTCGCCGACCTTTGCGATGTCAGCAGGCTTGAGTGCGGGATCGTCTGTAAGATCCTCGAGCTTTACATAGCCTGTGTGCTTTGTGCCGAGATCAACTGTGATCTCTGCGTTGTCAACGCTCACTACTATGCCCTTGACTTTCTCTCCTGTATGTATTTTTTTGAACGACTGGTCGATCGCTTCAGCGAAATCGATCTCCTCGTCCTGAATGTTCGTGAGATTTTCATTCTCTGCCATTGTTGTTTGTACCTCCTTGATTATATAAGCCGGCGTTGACGCACCGGCAGTAATGCCGATCTTTTCAGCACCGGGCAGATCCAGCTCACGCAGCTCATCGGCGTTCTCGATATGATACGTCGTGCAGTAGCGGCTGCACACCTCATACAGCTTGACTGTATTCGAGCTGTGGCGCCCTCCCACTACGAGCATTATATCGGAAGCCTTTGCGAGCTCTGCCGCGTCGGACTGCCTTGTATCGGTAGCGTTGCAAATAGTATCGAAAATGACGATGTTCTCATCGTCCTTCGGGATCACATTAAGACAATCACCCCATACTACTATATTATACGTCGTTTGCGCGACAATTGCAACCTTTTTTCGCAAATTTTTATAAGTTTTTTCAAAAAAGTCCTTTAGCTCAAAATTATTCTTGAATACGAAATAATTTTGTTCACAATGCCCAACTATCCCCTGTACCTCCGGGTGGGAGGCGTCTCCCGCGATGAGTATGAAGTAGCCCTCCGCGGTCTTTTCGGCGACTATCCTGTGTATCCTCGAAACGAACGGGCAGGTCGCGTCGAGCATCCTCCCGCCGCGCGCCTCTATCTGGTCGTAGACCTCCCTGCCGACTCCGTGTGAGCGGATGACGACGGTCTCGTCCGGCTCGAGCTCGGAGACACTCTCGATTATCCTCGCGCCCTTCGCCTTCATGTCGTTCACGACGTCCTGATTGTGGATTATCGGGCCGAGCGTGGCGACCTTTGTCCCCTTTTCGAGCTCGCCGTAGACCATTTTCACCGCTCTGTCCACTCCGAAGCAGAAGCCCGCAGACTTCGCGACCGTGACCTTACTCATCTGCCTTCTCCTCCTCTGCCGCCGGAGCGCCCTCAACGAGCGTCTTTATGTCCGCCATGTAGCGGTTCTTGAGCTTCACGAGCTGACGCGGGTTAGGCTCGTTCATATCGTCAACGTAGTCCTTCGGGTCGATGGGCTCGCCGTACTTCACAGTGACCTTCGTGCGGAATTTCAGCTTCTCGCCGTAGACCACGCCCACGGGAACTATCCTCTTGTCCGCGCGTGCCGCGATCAGCGCCGCACCGGTGTGTCCGCGCCCGACCCTTCCGTCCTTGGAGCGCGTGCCCTCGGGGAATATCATCATGCTGCGCCCGCCGTTCAGGTTAGCGACTGCGGTGTCGATGACACCTGTGTCACCCTTGCCGCGTGCGACCGGGAATGCTCCGAGCGAACGTATCAGCCACGCGAACAGCTTCTTCTCGAAAAGCTCCTCCTTCGCCATGAAGCAGAGCTTTCCTCTCGCGCCGCAGCCTACAAGGGGCGGGTCGGCGTAGCTGCGGTGGTTCGAGGCGTATACCACGGATTCGCCCTTGGGTATGTCCTTTCTGCCCTCAAAGTGCAGGCTGTACATTATGCGGAAGTAAACTCTGACGAGGAATTTTATGACGGCATACATCACTCGCTGACCTCCCCGACTGTCTCTGTAATTATGCGGATTATCTCGTCCGCGGACTCCTCAAGCGTGAGGTGGGTCGTATCCACGAGCACTGCGTCCTCAGCCTGCTTCAGGGGAGCTGTCGCGCGGTGCATATCCTGATAGTCGCGCTCGATTATGTCGCTGAGGATATCCTCGTAGCAGGGGCAGTTAGGCTTGGCGGAGAGCTCCTTGTAGCGTCTCATTGCGCGCTCCTCCGGGGAGGCTGTGAGGAAGATCTTCACGTCTGCGTCCGGCAGGACTACCGTGCCGATGTCGCGCCCGTCCATGATGACGTTGTTCTCGCGGGCTATCTTCTGCTGGGTGCCGAAGAGGTACTCGCGGACAGCCGGTATCGCGGAAGTGCGCGATGCCTCCATTGAGATCTCCGGCGTGCGGATAAGCTCAGAAACGTCCCTGCCGCCGAGGAATACCCTCTGGGCGCCGTCGATGAAACGCAGGGAGACATCTGCCCCGGGGAGCGACTTCTCAATGTCCTCGTCGGCGATGTGATTTTCGCTGATGTACAGGGCTATGGTGCGGTACAGTGCACCGGTGTCCACATATATGTATCCCAGCTTCGCCGAGACCATTTTCGCTATCGTGCTCTTGCCTGCGCCCGCAGGTCCGTCTATCGCAATATTTACCGTACTCATCATAGGTACCTCCTGTCAGTCATTCGTTATCTTCGCGCCGAAGGGCATCAGCGCGAGCTTTGCCTGCTTGAACATCTGCATACCGAAGGGTATGCCTATTATCGTGATACAGAATACAAATCCTGCTGCCGCAAAAGCCACTGCCATTTCAAGTCCGGGCAGAAGCAGCCAGATTATGTTTGCCAGCAGCGAGACCGTCCCGCCGCCGTATTCCACCTTTTTTCCGAACGGGAAGAACGCCAGCTCCGCGAACTTGAAGCACTGTATCCCCATGGGTATGCCTATCACCGTCACGCAGCAGAGCAGTCCGGCCAGCGACCACATCAGCCCGCCGAACCAGCCTCCCGTCAGGAACCATATCGCATTTCCTATACAGCCCATGAAATCACTCCCCTATGAGTTCACAGCCGCGCAGTACGCGGTCGAGAACGCTATCTGCAAGTTGAATCCGCCTGTGTAGGCGTCAACGTCGATGACCTCGCCCGCGAAGTACAGCCCCGGGACGAGCTTCGATTGCATGGTCTTAGGGTCTATCTCCTTCACCGACACCCCGCCCGAGGTGATTATCGCCTCGTCGATTGGTCTGAATCCCGAGATACGCACAGGGAAAGCCTTTATCAGCTCCCCGAATGCCCTGCGCTGCTCGCGCGTCACGCTGTTTACCTTGCGCTCCGGCTCGATACCGGACAGCCGCACCGCCACGGGTATCAGCTTCGCAGGGAGGAGCTTGCGTATGCCGTTGATGAAGTCGCGGTTGAGATTTTCCGCGAAATCCCGCTGTATCCGCGCGTCGAGCTGCTCGGGAGTGAGTGCGGGTTTGAGGTCTATCAGCACCCGCCAGCTTCCGGAGGCGATGTCCGGGATATGCGAGCTCGCGCTCAGTACGAGCGGCCCGCTCATTCCGAAGTGAGTGAACAGCATCTCGCCCTGCTCGCTCCAGACCGGTTTGTCGCCGTTCAGCAGCGTGAGCTTCACGTTGCGCAGCGACAGTCCCATGAGCTCCGCGCAGTATTTGTCGGGCGAGGTCAGCGGCACAAGGCTGGGCTTCAGCTCCGTGACCGTATGTCCCGCCTGCTGCGCGAGGGCGTAGCCGTCGCCGGTCGAGCCGGTCGCGGGGTAGGACTTTCCTCCGCACGCGATGATGACCGACTCCGCGCGGTATTCCTCGCCGCCGGCACACACTCCCCTGCACACGCCGTCCTCGATGATGAGCTTCGTCACGCGCCTGTTCACGACGCTCACGCCGAGAGACTTCATCTCCCGCGCGAGGGCGTCCGCAATGTCGTTCGCGTTGTCGCTGACCGGGAAAACACGGTTTCCGCGCTCGGTCTTGAGCGGGACGCCGATCTCCTCAAAGAAGCCCATCGTGTCCTCGCTCGAAAATGCCGAGAACGCGCTGTACAGGAAGCGCGGGTTCGTGGGTATATTGCGGAAAAGCTCGTCGGTCGGGCAGTTGTTGGTGACGTTGCACCTGCCCTTGCCGGTTATGCGGAGCTTGCGGCCGAGCCGCTCGTTCTTCTCGAAGACGAGCACGCTCTTTCCGTACCGCGCCGCCCAGACCGCCGCGAAGCAGCCTGCCGCGCCGCCGCCTACTATTATAATATCAGTCATCGTTATCCCTCATGAGTGAGCGCAGCTTTTCGCGTATCAGCGCGCGCCGCGCTTCAGTCTCTTTCTTGTCGGCGGACCACTTCCCGCCGCGCCGCACGAGTATGTCTCCCTCGCAGGCGTCCTCCGGCAGCTGTCCCGCATGGATCCTTATCGTGCCGTTCTCGGTCGAGAGCACCGCGAAGCTGCCCTCGAATCTGTCAAGTACTGTCATGTCCTTACCTCTCCGTCCGCACGGAAACGCCGTCCCCGCCGGACTGAAATACTATCGTGCCGCACTCGTCTGTGCGGTAGATCTTATCGGTGTACGCCTCGATACGCCTGAGTGCGGAGGCGTGCGGGTGGCCGTAGGAGTTCCCCGCGCCGCACGAGATCACGGCGTATTCCGGCTTTATCACATCGAGCAGCTCCTGCGTGCTCGAGCTGTAGCTGCCGTGGTGCCCCGCCTTGCAGACCGTGACGTGACCGAGCCTGCCGCTCTGCACCATTTCCGCCTCGGAGGTCTCCTCTGCGTCGCCGGTCAGCAGGAAGCTGTCCCTGCCGTGACGAACAAGGACGGACACCGAGTAGTCGTTCAGATCGTCGTACTCCGGGCTGTTCGGGGCGACTATCTCAGTCTCCGCCGCGCCGAGCGTTATCACGCGCCCGACTTCAGCCTCGGTGAGCGGCACTCCCTCAGCAGCGCACGAATCAAGGAATTCCTCGAAATACCGCGCTGTGGGGACGTCCTTATCCGCGAGGTGCGGGATAATGGCTTCCCCGACGTCAAAGCACTCCATGATCTTGTACATCCCGCCCATGTGGTCGGAATGCGGGTGCGTCGCGATGACGTGGTCGAGCCGCCTCACGCCGAGACGGTGCAGATAGGCGATAACGCCGTCCGCAGCGTCCTCCTCGCCGCAGTCGATGAGGATGGATTCCCCTCCGCAGGTGATGAACGTGCAGTCGCCCTGCCCGACGTCTATGAAGTGTACCTCGAGCGTTTCTCCGGTGTCATAGCTCCTGCGCTTCTGCTTGAAGGCGAGGACTATGAGCACCGCCGCCGCGAGGACTATCAGTATGCCGAGGAGTATCCTCAGCCTTTTCTTTTTTGCTTCGGCTTCGAGCCGGACTTCCCTCTCGAGCCTTTTGAGCTCCCGGACCTGCTCTGCGGCTGACTGCCGCGGGAGCTGCCCCTGCTTTTTCCCTGCCATGCTCCTCCACTGCCTTTTGCACCGTTCCTCGGTGAATTATCCTCCACAAGGCACTTCGGCGACGAGCCTATCAGGTCGCGCCTGCCCGCCGTTTTCAGTGCTTCGAGGACTATCTCTCTGTTCTGCGGGCGGAACCATTGCAGCAGCGCACGCTGCATCGCCTTTTCCTTCGGAGTCTTCGGGACGTAGACCTTCTCCATCGTGTACGGGTCGAGCTCCGTGTAGAACATACACGTCGAGATCGTGCCGGGCGTGGGATAGAAGTCCTGCACCTGCTCCGGGCGGATACGGTTGTCCCGCAGGAACAGCGCGAGGTCAATCGCCTCATTCAGCGTGCTGCCCGGGTGCGAGGACATGAGGTACGGCACGAGGTACTGCTCCTTGCCGATGCCCTTCGTTATCTCGTAGAATTTTTTCTGGAATGCCTTGTATGCTTCGATGTGCGGCTTGCCCATTTTGTCGAGCACGACCGCCGAGCAGTGCTCCGGGGCGACCTTGAGCTGTCCGCTGACGTGGTGCTTTATCAGTTCGCGCATGAACTCGTCGTTCTTGTCCTCCATGAGGTAGTCGTAGCGTATGCCCGAGCGTATGAAAACCCGCTTCACGCCCTTGACCGCGCGTATCTTCCGCAGCATTTTCAAGTACTCAGTGTGGTCCGCCTTCAGTGCCGGGCACGGGGTCGGCGCAAGGCACTTCTTCCCCATGCACAGGCCCTTGCTGAGCTGCTTCTCGCACGAGGTATGCCGGAAGTTCGCCGTCGGACCGCCGACGTCGTGTATGTAGCCCTTGAAGTCGGGCATTTTCGTTATCCTCTCCGCCTCCGCAAGGACTGACTCCTCGCTGCGGACAGTCACCCTGCGTCCCTGATGAAGAGCTATCGAGCAGAAGTTGCAGTAGCCGAAGCAGCCGCGGTTGTGGGTTATCGAGAACCTTACCTCCTCGATGCCGGGGGCTCCCCCGAGCGCCTCGTAGGAGGGGTGGTACGCCCTCATGTACGGCAGCGCGTAGATACGGTCGAGCTCCTCCGTCACGAGGCTTTTTGCGGGCGGGTTCTGCACCAGCATGAGCTTCCCGTGGCGCTGGATAACGGTCTTCCCGTAGACCTCGTCCTGCCAGTCGTACTGTATCTTCGTTGCCTTGGCGTACTCGGTCTTGCTGTCGCGCACCTGCTCAAATGAGGGGCACTGTGCCGCGCCGAGAGGCGTATTCACGGGCTCTGTGAGGTAGCAGGTGCCGCGTACATCGTGGATATCGCGGATATTCTCCCCGGCGGCAAGTCTGGTGCAGACCTCCTCTATCTGATGCTCGCCCATGCCGAACATCAGCAGATCTGCGCCGCTGTCAAGGAGTATCGAAGGACGCACAGCGTCGTCCCAGTAGTCGTAGTGTGCGAAGCGCCGCAACGAGGCTTCAAGTCCGCCTATCGCTATCGGCACATCGCCGAAGTACTCGCGCAGTTTCTGACAGTAGACTATCACAGCCCTGTCCGGACGCTTTCCTGCAACTCCGCCCGCAGTGTATGCGTCGTCTGAGCGCTTGCGCTTGGCGGCGGTGTAGTGCGCGACCATTGAGTCTATATTGCCGGACGTCACGAGAAATGCGTACTTCGGCGCGCCGAACCTGCGGAAGTCGCGGTCGGTGTGCCAGTCCGGCTGGGAGATGATACCCACGGTGAAGCCCAACGACTCTATCAGCCGCGTTACTATCGCCGCGCCGAAGCTCGGGTGATCGACGTATGCGTCGCCGGTTATGTAGATGAAGTCGAACTGCTCAATGCCGAGCTCGTCCATTTCCTTTTTCGTCGTCGGCAGGAATCCTTCGTACACGGTATCGCCTCCTTGATTTTCTGTGTTATGTATCAGTCGTTATCGCTGAGCATCCGCATCCTGCGCTCGTCAAACTGCATTTTCGACATCAGCACGCGCCTCGGCTTAGCGCCCTCGCTCGGACCGATGACCCCACGCTCCTCGAGCTCGTCCATGATACGCGCTGCGCGCGCATAGCCAAGCTTGAGCTTCCTTTGCAGCATGGACGTCGAGAGCTGTCCAGCCTGCACTGCGACTTCCATCGCCTTCTCGAAGTAGTCCTCGTCCGAGCCTGCTTCGAATGACGTCTCCGGACCTCCGTCGCGGTCGCCCTTGCCGGCGGGCTCGTACTCCTCGACTGCCTGTGTGGCTTCCTTGTCGTACTGCGGCACCTCGCCCGGCATCTGCGCCCTGATGAAATCGAGCGTATTGCTGATGTCCTTGTTCGACGCGAAGCAGCCCTGCACTCGCACCGGCTTGATCGTTCCGATCGGCATATACAGCATATCGCCGTTGCCGAGCAGCTTGTCCGCGCCGCCCATGTCGATTATCGTGCGCGAGTCTATCTGCGACTTTACTGAAAGCGCGATACGGCTCGGGATATTGGCTTTGATAAGGCCTGTGATGACGTCAGTAGTAGGTCTCTGCGTAGCGACTACGAGGTGCATTCCAGCGGCACGTCCCATCTGCGCGAGACGGCATATCAGGTCCTCGACCTCCTTGCCCGCAACGAGCATCATATCTGCGAGCTCGTCGATGAACACGACTATCTGCGGGAGCTGCTCGCCGCCCTCCTCAGCCATCATCGCGTTGTAGGACTTCAGGTCGTTCGCGCCGATGTCCGCGAAGCTCTGGTAGCGTCTCATCATCTCGTTGACTGCCCAGTTGAGCGCTCCGGCAGCCTTCTTAGCCTCGGTGATTATGGGTATGAGAAGGTGCGGGATACCCTCGAACGCCTTGAATTCGACGATCTTCGGGTCTATGAGGATCAGCCTTACCTCCTCGGGGGTGGCGTTGTAGAGTATGCTCATGATTATCGAGCGCGTGCAGACCGACTTTCCCGAGCCGGTGGTGCCCGCGATTATGACGTGGGGCATTTTGGCGATGTCGCCGAGTATGACCTTGCCGGTGATGTCCTTGCCGACCGCGAAGGTCAGCTTGCTCTGCGAGTCGCGGAACTCAGGCGAACCGAGTATCTCCCTCAGCGTGACCATGTCCTTGTGGGTGTTCGGCACCTCGATGCCGACCGCCGCCTTGCCCGGCACGGGGGCTTCTATACGCACACCCTGCGCTGCAAGGCTGAGCGCGATGTCGTCCTCCAGTCCGCGTATCTTCGAGACCTTGACTCCTGCGCCCGGCTGGAGCTCATAGCGCGTTATCGAGGGCCCGCGGTAGATGTTCTTGATCTTGACCTCGACCCCGAAGCTGCGCATGGTATCACGGATAACGTCCGCTTTTTCGCGCATCTCGGCAGCAGCCTCGGCGCTGTTCGAGCGTACCTCCGGCAGCGCAAGAAGGTCGAGCGTGGGGAGTATATACAGCGGGAGCTGCTCGCCCTTTATCTCCTTCTCCTCCTCGGGTTCGTCCCCGGCGACTGCCTCAACTGCGGGCTTGCCCTCGGCAGCGCGGCTTATCAGGGATTCGAGGACGTCGTCGGTGTCCTTTGCCTTTGTCTTCTTCTCCGCGGGCTTTTCCTTGGCGGGAGCGGGCTCCGCGGGGGGTATCTGACTGTCGGTCTCGAGGGGTATGTCGAACCAGAAGTCCGGCTCCTCCTCTTTCTCAGCCACTGGCGCAGGAGCGGACTGCGGGAGCTCACGCTCCTTTTCGCGCTTCTGCTTTTCGTTCACTATGTTTATCGCCTCGAGATCCTTCGCGAAGCGCTTCTTTTCCTTTTCGTCATCGACGTCGTCGGTGTATTCGTCCTCGAACTCACCGCTGACGAGCATATTGTACAGTCCCTCAAAGAAGCGTCCTATCGCCTTGAATGGCTTCGCAAGGAAGCCGAGGAACTCCATGAGCTTCATGCCGCTGAGCAGCATTGCGAATACGAAGAACAGCGTCACCGTTATTATCTTCGAGCCCAGTCCGCCGAAGAACGACAGCAGCGGTCCCGCAATGAGCATACTTGAGACGCCGCCGCCCTTCAGCGCCGCGCCGGACTTGAAAAGTCCCTTGACCTGCGTACTGAAGCCTTTTCCGGGAAGGCAGCCCACGCCGAATATCTGTATCGCGGCACTCGTCAGGAGCATGAGGGCTATCCCCCACACGACCTTCCCCGTGACCTTCTCCGCGCTTTTCTCCATGCCGACCTGCACCGAGGTGTAAATGAGTATCACCGGCACGAAAAATGCCGCTGCGCCGAACAGTCCGAGGAAGAGCCTATGTATCGCGTGCCAGCCGGCAGAGCCCGGTATCAGCACCATGAGCGCCGTGAGCACGCCCAGCGCGAAGAGTATGACAGACCAGAACTGACTGTCGCTGCCCTTTGCCGGCTTGGGCTCGGGGGTGCGCTCCTGCGCAGAGGGAGCTCCCCTGCGCGGGGTCTGTGATGACGGTTTTTTCTTAGTTTCAGCCATTTTTATCCTCCATTGCCTGTGTTCCACACTGCGGACCGGGGTCCGCGTATCTTTTCTCTGAATTCTCTATCATTTCATAAAGCCTGTCCATCGCGGTGCCGAGACCTCCGACCTCGTCGATGAGTCCCAGCTCCACAGCCCTGTCGCCCTCGAGGAGCGTCCCCACGTCGAGGACGAGCTCCTGAGTGTTCATCATCAGGCTGCGGAAGTCCTCCTCGGTGATGCGGCTGTTTTTAAGGACGAACCTGACTATCCTGTCCTGCATTTTATCGAAGTACGCCAGCGTCTGCGGTACACCGAGGACGGTCCCGTTCATGCGGACGGGGTGTATCGTCATCGAGGCAGACGGCGCTATTATGCTGTGCTTCGCGCTCACGGCGAGCGGCACGCCTATGGAGTGCCCTCCGCCCACGACCAGCGAGACCGTGGGGGTCTTCATGGTCGAGATGAGCTCCGCGATAGCGAGCCCTGCCTCGACGTCCCCGCCGACGGTGTTCAGCATTACGAGCAGTCCCTCCACCGACCTGTCCTGCTCTATCGCGACGAGCGCGGGGATTATGTGCTCGTAGGAGGTGGTCTTGTTGTTCTCCGCGAGGACATAGTGCCCCTCTATCTGTCCGATTATGTTCAGGCAGTGGATAAGGTGCTTCGAGTTCTGCGAGACGGTCTGCCCGAGCTTTTCGGCGAGCTCGGCGTCGTCGAGCTTTTTTGCGGGGGACTGTCTTTCGTTTTCGTTGGTATCGTTCATATCAGCGCTCCTGTCAGATAGTTTCACGGTTATTCTGACCAGAGCGCATGAGCATATACATTATTTATTATATACAATTTTTGCTGTAAAGTCAAGACATTGGGGCGGAATTGTCCGTATGGCTTTATTTCCGGCAGGAAACCGCCGCAAACGCTTGCATTTTTCATCTCAGCATGATATAATGTAGGTTGATTCTGTTTTTGAAAGGACATACACCATGAACATAAAGGAAACTCTCTTCGCACTGTGCTCCGCGGACGGCGCCTCCGGCAGTGAATCCCCCGCCGCACAGCTTGCCCTCGACCTTCTCCGGGAATACTGTCCCGACGCCGAGATAGTATCCGGGAACGTCATCGGGCGCTTCGGCGTGCACACAGAGGACAAGCCCTCGCTCGTCCTCGACGCGCACATAGATCAGGTCGGCATGATAGTCACTCACATCACCGACGAGGGCTTCATCAAGGTCTCGAATCTCGGAGGGCTCGACCTCCGTCTGCTCCCCGCACAGCCGGTCACTGTCCACGGAAAGCGCGATATAAAGGGCGTTGTGTGCTCAGTGCCTCCGCACCTGCTCAGCGGCAGCGCCGAGGTGCTCCCCATTGCCGACACTGCTGTCGACACCGGCATGAGCAAGTCCGAGCTGGAGGAGATCATCGCTCCCGGCGACCCGATTACATTCGATGTCCCCTGCCGCGAGCTGCTCGGCAGCCGCGTGACCGCCCACGCCCTCGACGACCGCTCCGGCGTCGCTGCGATACTCTACGCACTCAGCCTGCTCAGGGAAATGGAGACCGCATTCAACGTCACGGTCATCTTCTCCACGCAGGAGGAGCTCGGTGAGCGCGGCGCGAAGATAGGCGCATTCACCGTTGACCCCGACTACGCTATCGCCGTGGATGTCAGCTTCGCATACGCTATAGGCGAGAAGGAGAACAAGTGCGGAAAGCTCGGAAAGGGTCCCATGATAGGCATTTCGCCCTGTCTCGACCGCGAGCTCTCGCAGGAGCTCATAGCCTGCGCGTCCGCCGGGGATATCCCGTATCAGGTCGAGGTAATGGAGGGGCTGACCTCCACAAACGCAGACCGGTACTCCGTGAACCGCGAGGGAGCGAAGGTCTGCACGGTCTCGATACCGCTCAGGAATATGCACACGCCCGTCGAGGTCATCGACCTCGCGGACGTTGAACTCACCGGCGAGCTGCTCGCCGCATTCATAGGAAGGGAGGTCTGACGATGAAGGAACTGCTCAGGGAGCTCTGCCTGACCGACGGCGTGTCCGGCGGCGAAAAGGACATACGCGAGCTCATCATCGAAAAGGTGCGCGGCGTCTGCGAGTACCGCACGGACCCGCTCGGCAGCCTTATCTGCTTCAAAAAGGGCAGAAAATCCCCCGCTAAGAAGCTCATGGTCTGCGCCCACATGGACGAGGTAGGCTTCATCATAACCTCTGTCCGCTCCGACGGCACGCTCACGTTCGGGACAGTCGGCGGCATCGACCCCTCTGTCATCATCGGCAGACAGGTAGTCGTGTGCAATTACGTCTCCGGGAAGCGCTATAACGGCGTCATCGGCTCGACGGCAGTACACAATCTCTCCAAGGAGGAGCGGGAGAAGTCGCCCAGGACCGATTCCCTCTACATCGACATCGGCGCCGCAGACAAGGAGGAAGCGGAAAAGTACGTCTCCCCCGGCGACAACGCATTTTTCACGTCCGGGTTCTCGGAGCTCGGCGAGAGACGCATACTCAGCAAGGCTCTCGACGACCGCTGCGGCTGCGCGATGATGATACAGCTCATGCACGAGGAGCTCGAGTACGATACATATTTCGTTTTCAACGTTCAGGAGGAGATAGGTCTGCGCGGCTCACAGGCTTCGGCATACAGCGTAGACCCAGACTTCGCCATAGTCCTCGAATGCACCACAGCCGCTGACATCGACGGCGCGGAGGGCGCAAAGAAGGTCTGCTCGCTCGGCGGCGGACCTGTCGTGTCGTTCATGGACCGCACCACGCTCTACGACAAGGAACTCTACTGCCTCGCTTTCGACATCGCACGCGAGAACTCCCTCCCCTGCCAGACCAAGTCCATGGTCGCAGGCGGCAACGACGCCGGCTCGATACACGTCAGCCGCGGCGGAGTGCGCACGCTCACCGTCTCGGTGCCGTGCAGATACCTGCATTCAGCCTCGGGCGTGATAGAGTACGCCGACATGGAGAACTCCTATAAGCTCGTAAGGCTCCTGACCGAAAGGATACACACACTATGATAAAGCTGATAGAACACGAGAGCGAGCTCGACCGCGAGCTGCTGATGAAAACGCTCTCCGGCAGGAAGCTGCTCTCCTACATGAGAGCTTACGGTCCCAACTACGAGTTCTGCCGCTTCTACAAGATTTCCGACGAGTCCGGCGAGGGGTTCATGTTCATCATCAACTCCACGCTGATAATCCTCGGGGACGGCTCCCTGCGCTGCACTCAGGAGATTGACCTCTTCATCAGCATGAACCAGCCGTTCCGCATCGAGGGCGACCAGCAGATACTCGAGGGGATCGACCTCTCTGACCGCTACCAGCCCCTCAACCGCACTATCTTCGAGCTCATTCCCGACGACACCCCGCTCGAGGCGATAGAGGAGCACGTCGAATTCAACCCCAAGCTCCCTGACGTCTACCGCATACTCAGCGAGGGATTCCCGAATATCGCGGATTTCTCGCTCTGGTACACGGATACCTCCCACCGCTGCCGCCACGGTATCAGCCGTGTGTTCACCTACCGTGACTCCACGACTGCCTCCGCTGTCTTCGACATCGGCAGCACTGTGCTCATCGGGCAGGTCGCGACGTCCTGCGCCGCACGCGGCAAGGGCTACGCAAGGGAGTTTCTCAAATGGCTCGCGAAGTTCTTCAACGGGCTCGGAAAGCGCGCATATCTGCTCGCGCTGGACGTCCGCGTGAGCTTCTACGAGGAGATAGGCTTCAAGGTGGTCGGGCGCGAGATAGTGCTCGAGCGCGTTGACATCGAAAAAGACAGCATTACGAAAGGAAAGCTCGCTGATGAACAGTAGGATAAACGAGATATACGATTTTGAGCCGAGGCTCATGGAGCTCGCCGCACAGGCAGAGGAGAACTGCGCGGCGGCGTTCCGCAGGATAAACGACATCGCTGAGTACAACGGCGCAAAGGTGCTGAAGGCTTTCACCGACAACCGCGTGAGCGAGCCGTGCTTCTATGGCTCGACCGGCTACGGCTACGGCGACGCCGGTCGTGAGGCCATCGACAAGGTGTTCGCACAGGCGCTCGGCACGGAGGACGCGCTCGTGCGCTTCAACTTCGTCTCCGGTACGCACGCGCTGTCCGTGGCGCTCTTCGGAGTGCTCCGCACCGGCGACAAGATGGTCTCCCTCACGGGCAGACCCTACGACACCCTCGAGGAGGTCATAGGACTTTCCGGTACTAAAGGCAGCGGCTCCCTCGCGGATTACGGCGTGGATTACGCGCAGGTAGACCTGAACGCAGACGGCTCTCCGAAGCTCGTCGAGATCGAACAGGCTGTGAAGGGCGCGAAGGTCGCATATATCCAGCGTTCAAGGGGATATTCGCTCCGCCCGGCGTTCACGGTCGCGGACATAGAGAAAATGGTCTCCGCCGCACGAAAAGGCAACCCTGACGTCATCGTAATGGTGGACAACTGCTACGGCGAGTTCGTGGACTACTGCGAGCCGTCGGCGGTCGGCGCGGACATAATGATAGGCTCACTCATCAAGAACGCCGGCGGCGGCATAGCCCGCACAGGCGGGTATATCGCCGGACGCGCTGACCTCGTGGAGCTCTGCGCCTACAGGCTGACCTGCGTCGGCATGGGCAAGGAAGTCGGCTGCACGCTCGGTATGAACCGTGAGATGCTGCTCGGTCTGTTCTTCGCTCCGGACGTCGTAGCCAGCGCGATAAAGACCTCAGCCTTCGCGAGCGAGCTCTTCACGCTGCTCGGGTATGAGTGCTCGCCCCGCAAGGACGACCCCCGCGGGGACATAATCACTGCCGTGAAGCTCGGCAACGAGGAGCGGCTGTGTGCCTTCTGCCGCGGCATTCAGAAGGGAGCCCCCGTGGATTCCTTCGTGACGCCCGAGCCGTGGGATATGCCCGGCTATGCGGACAAGGTCATCATGGCGGCTGGCGCATTCACAGGAGGAGCCTCGATCGAGCTCTCCGCGGACGCACCCCTCCGCGAGCCATACGCGGTCTGGATGCAGGGCGGTATCACCTATACCAGCGGCAGGCTCGGAGTCATGCTCGCGGCACAGGAACTGTTGAAATCGGGCATTTGAGCCCACACGCCCCGGACATTTTTCACATTTTAGGGAAAATTGCAATAAAATTATTACAGAATTAATACAGCCTGCGCTAACCGGTTGACATTTAGGGGAATTGCTGATAGAATAAATATGATGCCCAAGTGTGCATTTTTATCACATCGTAAAGGAGGAGCTGCTTTGGGAGAGCGTAAATACTGTTATAAATGCATGGAAAAGTACGACGCCGATCAGCACGTCTGCCCGCACTGCGGTTACGACGAGAACACGCCGCACGACCCTATGTACATAGCCCCCGGAACGATACTCCACGACAGATACCTCGTCGGCATTCTTCTCGTTAACAACGGTGAGGGAGCGACCTACGTCGGATATGATATTTCTACCGGCTGCAAGGTCCTTCTCAGGGAGTATATGCCTATAAACCTCTGCACAAGAGTGAAGAACAAGGCTGTCATCAGCGTAAACTACAATAATCTCGCCAAGTACAAGGCGTTCATGGCTGAATACACCGAGCTCAACAAGTCGCTCGCAAGACTCAGGAACAACCCCAACATCAACCCCGTCCTCGATATGTTCGCAGAGAACAATACCACCTACACGGTGTTCGAGTACATCGAGGGCGTGAAGATGCTCGACTACCTCAAGGAGAATGCAGGTGAGCTCAGCTGGGAGCAGGTCTCCAAGCTCTTCCCGCCGCTGTTCACCACTATCGGTATACTCCACAACGCGGGGATAATCCACCGCGCTATCAGCCCCGAAACGGTCTACATCACCGACAAGGGCGAGCTGAAGCTCTCCGGCTTCTGCGTTTCCGCCGTCAGAACGGCTGACGCAGGGCTCGAGCACGAGCTCTTCAAGGGCTACGCCGCTCCGGAGCAGTACTCCGCAAGCAGCAGCTCGCGTCAGGGCTCTTGGACGGACGTATATGCGGTCTGTGCGCTCATCTACCGTGCTCTCACAGGCTGTATGCCCGTGGATTCGCTCAGCAGAATGAACCACGACGACCTGCTCGAGCCTTCAAAGCTCGACAGCAAGATACCTCCGCATATCTCGCGCGTCATCATGGACGGCATGAACCTCAACGGCAGAGACCGTATCCAGACCATCACCGAGCTCGTGACAAGGCTCTTCGAGCAGCCCGCGCCGGTCGAGAAGGCTGAGCCGGCTCCCGCTCCCGAGGCTCCGCCCTCACACGCAGCTCCCGAGCCGTACCCTGCGTACCAGCAGCCTGCCTACCAGCAGGA
This sequence comes from Ruminococcus sp., assembly GCA_016288815.1. GTDB lineage: Bacteria > Bacillota > Clostridia > Oscillospirales > Ruminococcaceae > Ruminococcus. The sequence goes on along the minus strand of JAEELF010000039.1, from coordinate 6,942 downwards.
GCCGCAGCCCTACCAGCAGCAGTACTACGGTGCAGGATACAACAATAACTACGGCAATTACCGCAATAACAGCAACGACGACGACAGCTACCACTACGAGAAGGTCAATACCGTCGACAGGATCAAGGTCCCGATAATCATCGGCGTGCTTCTGCTCGCGATCTTCCTCATCATCGCTTTCGTCATAATCCAGATACTCACAGGCGGTGACGACGGCAACGGCGCACGCGGGAATTCCGCCTCCGTTACCGACAACATCATCTCCGAGAACCAGGACTCCACTTTCGCCGACATCGAGCAGCTCGACACCGTTATGCCGAACCTCGTTGACTCCTTCTTCGATGAAACAAAGAAGACCTACGAGGACAAGGGACTGTTCAAGCTTGAGAAGATCTCCGAGTACAGCGATGAGTACGAGTACGGACTCATCATGTGGCAGAGCGTCGAAGAGGGCGAGATGATAAACAGCACCACGACCGTCAAGGTCAAGGTCAGCATCGGCAAGAAGACCGCAGTTATCCCCGAGTACAGCGGATACAGCGTCAGCGTTTACTCGCTCAGGCTGAAGGAAGCCGGTATCTACGAGGACAACTACTCGCTCGTCGAGGACAAGAAGGCTTCCGGCGAGCCCGGGAACGTCTCCTCCCTCCAGTACGACAATGAGTCGATAAAGCCCGGCGATACGCTGGATAAGTCCGAGGGCAAGAAGCTCATCGTTTACTACGTTCCCTCAGACGCCGTACAGGTAACAACGACCAGCGCTGCCGTTACGACAGCTGCGCCCGAGACCACGACCACAGCGGCAGCGACCACAGAGGCTCCCATGACTACCACGCAGGCAGTCCAGACTCAGCCCCCGGAGACACAGCCGCCGGTAACGCAGCCTCCCGAGACGCAGCCGATCATAACTGAGCCGATCGTGACTGAGCCGCCTCAGCCCATCACAGACGAGAACGGTCAGGAATACTGGTAAGGCAGGGCAGCGCCCTGCACGTCCGCACGTTGTCGCTTGCTTCGCGCGCTCACTCTTAACAACGGCATTACTTGTACATCGCATACAGGACACTTGTAGGGCGGATATTATCCGGCCACGCAAAAATGCATAAACACAGCAAAACCTCCCCTTCTGGGGAGGTTTTCGTTTTACTTATACTTGTCCTCAAGCCACTTTATCATCTCAGAGAAGCCCTCCTCCGAGCGCTCGAACTCAGCTTCGTTCTCGATCTGCGCCTTCATCGAACACAGCCGCCCGTGCCACGTCCTGCACGTCAGCTTCTCGCCGGTGACGATCTTGTACGCAAAGTCGCCCTTGCTGCCGGAATAGTCGTTCCCGCTGTCGAAATAATAGAACTTCGGGATATCAAATATCTGCGAAACGCTCACTGCACGTTCCCCCTCTCGAAAAATGCTATCGCCTCGTCCAGCGACGGATATACTGCGCTCAGCATCGGCATGATGTCCTCCTCGGGCTGGGTGAGGTCTGGGATCATAATTGTGGCACAGCCCGCAGAGCTCGCCGAGCGTATCCCGTTCGGGGAGTCCTCGAGCGCGGCGCACTCCTCCGGCGGCAGACCCAGCTCTGCCGCGGCGGTGAGGTAGATGTCGGGGTCAGGCTTGCCGTTGGTGACCATGTCCCCGCAGATGACCGCATCGAAGTATCCGAGCGCGTTTATCCTTGAAAGATAGCGCTCTGCACGGTCACGGGCAGTCGCGGTCGCGACTGCTATGAGGTAGCCGTTTTCACGCAGGTAGCCGAGCAGCTCGAACAGTCCGCGCTTGACCTCGAAGCCGTGCTCGTCTATGTAGGCGTTCATAAGCTCGATGCGCAGCGCGCGGACGTCCTGAAACGGGAAATCCTCCCCGAAAATGCCCTTTAGCTTGGGAATCGAGTACTTGCTTGAGAGGCTGCGGATATCGAGGACATTCTGCACGGACATCTCGTAGCCGAAGCGGGCAGCAGCCTCGCGCCAGAACCGCACGAGGAGCTTTTCGGTGTCGAGCATGAGTCCGTCCATGTCGAATATCGCGCCTTTTATGTGTTTTTTGTTCATATTCTTCCTTGCCTTGTGTGTTTTTTTGAGCAGAAGACGTGCGGCTGTCACCGGTCGCGGGACGGTTTTCCGGCAGGCCAAACAAGGGGACGCCTTCTCTTACAAGGCGTCCCCTCTTCAAAAACAGTCCACCGGTTTTTTTAACCCACCCCTTGCGAGGCGCTTGGTCATTTGCGGGACTCTGTCCCACACCCTGCCCAAGGGACAGTCGTCCCTTTGGAATCTCATTGTTTTACGATTGTCCCGTATGCGATGTACGAGTAAGGTCGCTGATAAGAGTGAGCGCGTGCAGCAAGCGTCAACGTGTCCGCCCGCGGGGGCTGCCCTGCCTTACCAGTTGATCATCCAGCTGTACATTCCCTCGTACTGGAGGGCGGAGCTGTTCCACGAGAAATCAGCCTCCATGTCGCGAACGACCATCTTGTCCCACTGGTCGCGGTGGTTGAAGTAAATGTGCTTGGAATAATTTATCACGCCCAGCATCTCGTCGCCGTTGTAGTTCGCGAACGAGAAGCCCGTTCCTGTGCCGTCAAACTCATTGTACGGCTGGACAGTATCCCTCAGACCGCCGGTCTCGCGGACTATCGGAACAGTACCGTAGCGGAGCGAGATGAGCTGAGTCAGTCCACACGGCTCGAACAGCGACGGCATGAGCATGGAATCAGCCGCTGCGTAGAGCTTGTGCGCGAGCTCGTCGGAATAGAGGATATTCGCGGAAACACGCTCCGGGAACTTCCACTGGTAGTGCTTGAACATATTCTCGTAGCGCGGGTCGCCGGTGCCGATGACCACGAACTGCGTGTTCTCGTCGAGAATGCGCTCGATAGCGTAGTTCACGAGGTCGAGGCCCTTCTGGTCGGTCAGGCGCGAAATGATCGCGATCATGTATTTGCTCTCGTCAACGGGCAGACCGAGCTGCTCCTGGAGCTTTTTCTTGTTCTCGGCTTTTTTCTTCTTTGCGTCCTTGGCGGAGAACTCTGCGAAGATCTTCTTGTCGTTCGACGGGTCGAATACCTTGTAGTCGATACCGTTGAGGATACCGCGCAGTGAAGCCGAGCGTGCCCTGAGGAGGCCGTCGAGCTGCTCGCCGTAGAACGGGTACTTTATCTCCTCGGCGTAGGTCTCGGAAACGGTCGTGATGTAGTCAGCGTAAACGAGACCGCCCTTGAGCATATTCGCGCTCTTGTGGAACTCGAGCTTGTCGGAGGTGAACATATAGTCCGGCAGAGCTGTGTTCAGCTTGAAGGTCTCGATGTCCCATACGCCCTGGAACTTGAGGTTATGGATAGTCATTATCGACTTCGTGGCGCTGTAGAAGGGGTTGGTCGCGAAAGCCGAGTGCAGGAAGACAGGTATCATCGAAGCCTGCCAGTCGTGGCAGTGTATGATATCCGGGCGGAAGCCGATGACGGGCAGTATCGCGAGGACAGCCTTGCAGAAGAACGTAAAGCGCTCGATGTCCCATTTGAGGTCGGTGGAGTACGGATAATCGCACTTGAAGTAGTACTCGTTGTCAACGAAGTAGAACTTTATGCCGTTGTACTCATATTCCATGATGCCGACATGGGCGCTGTCAGTCCTCATGCCGTAATCCATGTAGAAGTGGGTCACATATTTGAACTCATCGCGGTATTTTGCCGGGATACAGGTGTAGTACGGTAGTATAACGCGCACGTCGAACTCGTCCTTGTTGATATACTGCGGAAGAGCTCCGACAACGTCAGCCAGACCGCCGGTCTTGACGAACGGTACGCATTCTGATGCTGCGAACAGGATATTTTTCATGGATAGACACCTCGCTGTTTATCGTATTTTATACTAATCTCTGACCGAACCAATAAAAATCTAAACCGCTATCCACTCGCTGCTCGTCGTCAAACGCCCTTGTAGGGCGACAACCCGCCTACGAGCGTTTTCCTAAATCAACGAGCGCATATCGGCTTATCTTTTCATCGAACCGGTCAGAGATTAGTATTACACAGTTACAACTGCTCATATTAATTATATACCAATAATTGTGCAAAGTCAATAGACAAAGTGTGAAATTAGCCTGTCGATTCATATACAATTATGACAAAAGACCTCTCCCGTACAGGAGAGGTCCTGATGATTATTTGAAGTATGCAACGCCGCTCTCGAAGATGAGCTGATCCTTGTTGCCCTCAACGTTCTTGCAGATGTTGGTACCCTTGCGCTCGGAGTGTCCCATCTTGCCGAATACACGTCCGTCGGGCGAGGTTATTCCCTCGATAGCCTCAATGGAGGTGTTGGGATTGTAGCGGATATCCATAGTCGGAGCGCCGTTGGGGTCAACGTACTGCGTAGCGATCTGACCGTTCTTGGCGAGCTGCTGGATAAGGCTTGCGGGAGCTACGAACCTGCCCTCGCCGTGCGATATCGGGACAGTGTGTATGTCGCCTACCTCGCAGCCGTACAGCCACGGGCTCTTGTTGGAGGCGATGCGGGTATTTACCATCATCGACTGGTGACGCGCGATAGTGTTGAACGTCAGTGTCGGCGAATCTGCGGTCATATCGACTATCTCGCCGAACGGCACGAGACCCAGCTTGATGAGCGCCTGGAAGCCGTTGCAGATACCGAGCATGAGTCCGTCGCGGTTCCTGAGGAGGTCGTGGACAGCGTCCTTGATCTTGGGGTTGCGGAAGAACGCCGTGATGAACTTGCCGCTTCCCTCGGGCTCGTCGCCGCCGGAGAAGCCGCCGGGTATCATGATTATCTGCGACTTGCGGACAGCTCTCTCGAAGTAGTTTACGGAGTCCTCGATGTCGCCAGCGGAAAGGTTGCGGATAACGACTGTCTCAGCCTCTGCGCCAGCCTTCTCGAACGCGCGTGCGGTGTCGTACTCGCAGTTCGTGCCGGGGAATACGGGGATAAGCACTCTCGGACGCGCAGCCTTTATGGTCGCGGAGAGCTTCATGCGGTTCGGCGAGGAATAGGTCTCGGGGGTGGCGTCTGTGGTGGCTATCCTGCACGGGAACACCGGCTCGAGCTTGCCCTCCCAGACTCTCTGGAGGCTGTCGAGGCTGAGCGTGTAGTCGATGCACCTGATAGTGTAGTCCTCGATGACCGTACCGATGACGTTCTCGTCCGGGGCGGGGTCGCCGTTTATCTCGATGATGAACGAACCGTAGAGCGGCTTGAAGAGCTGCTTGGGGTCAAGTCTCTGTGAGAACTCAAAGCCGAGCTTGTTGCCGAAGCACATCTTCGCGATACCCTCAGCCACGCCGCCGTAGCCGACTGTCCATACGGACATCGCCCTGCGGTCAGTGATCATCTTCTCGACCTTGTCGAAGCACGCCTTGACGCTGTCGAACTTCGGCAGACCGTTCTCGTCGTACTCGGGAGTTACGAGGATAACGAGGTCGTCCTCCTCCTTGAACTCGGTCGAAACGACCTTCTTCGCGGAGGCGGTGGAAACTGCGAACGAAACGAGCGTCGGGGGGACGTCGATCTGCTCGAAGGTGCCGGACATCGAGTCCTTGCCGCCGATAGAGCCGCAGCCCATCTCGAGCTGAGCCCTGAACGCGCCGAGCAGAGCCGCCATAGGCTTGCCCCAGCGCTTGGGGTCGTTCTGTGTGCGCTCGAAGTACTCCTGGAAGGTCAGCCAGCACTTCTTGTATGTACCGCCGGCAGCGACTACCTTCGCGATAGACTCGACAACTGCGAGCATTGCGCCGTGGTACGGGGATTTCTCGGATATATCGGGATTGTAGCCCCAGCCCATGAGCGAGCAGGTGTCGGTCTCGCCCTGGAGCACGGGTATCTTCGCAGCCATTGCCTGCGAGGGAGTCATCTGGTATGCGCCGCCGAACGGCATGAGAACTGTTCCCGCACCGATAGTGGAGTCGAACTTCTCGATAAGGCCCTTCTGCGAGCAGACATTCAGGCTGCCCATGAGCTCAGTCCATGTCTCAGCGGAATCAGTGAGGTCGTCCTCGGAAGCGTCCGCGGGAGCTTCAACGGTGATGTCGGTGTACTTGGGGGCGCCGTTGGAGTTGAGGAACTCGCGGGAGAGGTCAACGATCGTGTTGCCGTTCCATACCATTTTGAGTCTCGGCTCCTCGACAACGTCCGCAACGAGGGTAGCCTCGAGGTTCTCCTTGTGAGCCTCTGCGAGGAATGCATCGAGATCCTCGGGAGCGATGACAACAGCCATTCTCTCCTGCGACTCCGAAATAGCTATCTCAGTGCCGTCAAGGCCGTCGTACTTCTTGGGCACGGCGTTGAGGTTGATGACGAGGCCGTCAGTCAGCTCACCGATAGCAACGGACACGCCGCCCGCACCGAAGTCGTTGCAGCGCTTTATCATCTTTGTGACCTCGGGGTTGCGGAACAGTCTCTGGAGCTTTCTCTCCTCGGGCGGGTTGCCCTTCTGTACCTCTGCGCCGCAGCTCTCGAGGGATTCGAGCGTATGGGACTTCGACGAGCCTGTAGCGCCGCCGCAGCCGTCGCGTCCGGTCTTGCCTCCGAGGAGGATGACGATGTCGCCGGGGACGGGTCTCTCGCGTCTGATATTCTCAGCCGGAGCAGCGCCGAGCACCGCACCTATCTCCATTCTCTTCGCGACGTAGCCGGGGTGGTATACCTCCGCGACATGACCCGTCGCAAGACCTATCTGGTTGCCGTAGGAGCTGTAGCCGTTCGCAGCGCCGACGGTTATCTTTCTCTGCGGGAGCTTGCCGGTGATAGTGTCCTCAACGGGAACGAGCGGGTTAGCCGCACCGGTGACGCGCATCGCCTGATAAACGTAGGAACGTCCCGAGAGCGGGTCGCGGATAGCGCCGCCGAGGCAGGTCGCAGCACCGCCGAAGGGCTCGATCTCGGTGGGGTGGTTGTGGGTCTCGTTCTTGAACATGAGGATCCAGTCCTC
>JAEELF010000038.1 GCA_016288815.1 Ruminococcus sp. | reverse complement strand
GGAGCGAGGCAGTTTGTTGTGCATGAAGCAGCAGAGATGATCTTGTCATCCTTTGTGAGAGTCTTCTCGTTAACGCTGTAAACGATAGTAGGAAGATCGTTGCCTGCGGGAGCAGAAATAACTACCTTCTTAGCGCCAGCGTCGATATGAGCCTGGGACTTGTCCTTGGAGCAGTAGAAACCTGTGCACTCGAGAACAACGTCAACGCCGATCTCGCCCCAGGGGAGCTCAGCAGCGTTAGCCTTAGCGTAGATCTGGAGAGTCTTGCCGTCTACTGTGAGAGTACCAGCCTCGTCATCAGCGGAAACAGTGTGAAGGTTCTCACCGATCTTGCCGGCATAACCGCCCTGTGCTGTATCGTACTTCAGAAGGTGAGCGAGCATGGAAGGCTTTGTGAGGTCGTTGATAGCAACTACCTCGTAACCCTCAGCACCGAACATCTGTCTGAAAGCGAGACGACCGATACGGCCGAAACCATTAATAGCAACTTTAACTGACATTGGAAATTACCTCCTAAATAATTTATATTTATATTATACAGCAGAGTGCTGGAATTTTCAAGAGGAATCAATAAAAATGCCGCTTTTTCTAACAAACTCATACATTCAACAAGCGGTTTTGTGCACTTCTTATAAAATCAACACCGAAATCTTGTGTGAGAAAAAAGTAAACTGCTATTCCATTTTACGAAAAAAAGGTGTATAATATAAAGGTGATTTAAATGCCGGAGGCAAATGGAATATGAGCAGAAAAGACGAACTGAGGGAGCTTTTCGGCAATCCCTTCATGTCAGACTATATGGCGTACTGCGACGAGATAGTGCGCCGCGCTGTCACGGGCATTTCTGCGGCGTGCGACTTCATCGACGGCTCGCCCGAGGAGCGCGGACAGTCAAAAAAGATCATTCTCGATATGTGCCGGAGCGTCATGCGCACTGCTGAACTCAGCGGCGCCCTCGCGGATGCGGCTGACGGCGATGTGAAGCGTGAGCTCACGGACGTGGACTCCTTTCTGAGCGAGCTCGTGCTCGGCTGCAAGGGCGTCCTCGGGGAGAGGGCGGATATAAGCGTCAGGGAGCGCTGCGGGGCAGCGGTCCTGACAGACCGGACGCTGCTGACCTTTTTTATGCTGAGCACGCTGCGCAGAGCGGTCATCGCGTCGCCGGGAAAGGCAGTCATCGAGCTCGGCTCTGCGGCGGAAGGCGGCAATGTGACGGTGAGCGTCACTGCGGCTGAGACCGCAGGAACTCCCGCGGAGGGCGGCTTCTTCGGGAAGGTCTCGCAGGAGATGAATGAGCTCCTTGCGGAAAAGCTCGGAGCTGAGATAAAGGTCGGGGGAGGAGAGCTCATGCTGCGCTTCAGGGCGGAAACTGACGGAGCGATGTCGGTGCTCGCTTCTGACCTCGTGAAGCTCGGGGACGGCGTATTCTCGCCGTTCGGAGTGATGCTCGGAGACCTCGGGGAATAGCCTGTCCTGAATATCGCACAAAAACCGATGTTTCAACAGCTGAAATTTTTTGGCAGTTTTACACAGAAAATTTACAAAGTTTTTGTTGACAATCATCAAAGGAAGTTATATAATAATAGATGGCTGTTACGGCGCACTATGCCCGGACGCTTAATTTCCGATGTGATACGGTGGATAGATATGATAAAAGGATATGAGATCGAAAGAAAATTCCTCGTCGGTATGCCCGACATCAGCTCGCTCGACGTCAGGCGCAGGATCGCGATCACCCAGACCTACCTCGTCAGCGGCGAGAACAACGCCCAGCGCCGCGTCAGGCGTATAATCGACGGAGATAAGGTCATATACACCTTTACCGAAAAGCTGTTTCTCACTCCCGTCACCCGTCAGGAGATGGAGTATGAGATAGATGAGAAGGAGTACGGAAGGCTCGTTCTTCAGGCGCGCGATGACTGTGCGCCGATCGAAAAGGTCAGGTACTGCTTCAGCTACAGGGATCAGCTCTTTGAGCTCGATACCTACCCCTTCTCGGACACGCTCGCCATTCTTGAGCGCGAGCTCGACCGTCCAGAGCAGGAGATCGACTTCCCCGACTGCTTTACGGTCGTGAAGGAGGTCACCGGGGACGACAGGTACTCCAATGCCGCTATGGCGACTGCCGGGACTTTCCCGGAGCCGGAGATACTGACCGTCACGGAGAATGGAGTTAATTGATGTCAGAAGCATTCATACCTGTCGATAACGGCGAGCAGCTCTCGGCGCTGTTCGGTCAGCTCGACGGGAACATTGAACGTATCCAGAACGAATACGGCGTTACTGCGGTCAGCCGCGGCGGAGGCATAAAGCTCATCGGCGATGAGGATAAGCTCCCGCTCGCTGAGAATGCCGTGAAGGCGCTCCTCCGGATAAGCGGAAGAGGTCAGCCCCTGAGCGAGCATACCGTCAGGTACGTCACCTCAATGGCGGCGGACGGCGCTCTCGAGCAGCTCGAGGAGCTCGGCGGCGACGGCATCTGCATGACAGCCTCGGGGAAGATACTCCGGGCAAGGACCGTCGGGCAGAAACGCTACGTTGACGCTATCAGGGACAACACTATCGTGCTCGGTATCGGTCCCGCAGGCACCGGAAAGACCTACCTCGCTGTGGCTATGGCGGTGAAGGCTTTCAGGGAGCATAAGATAAGGAAGATAATCCTTACGCGCCCTGCTGTCGAGGCAGGCGAGAAGCTGGGCTTCCTGCCGGGAGATATGCAGGACAAGGTCGACCCGTATCTGCGTCCGCTCTACGACGCGCTGTTCGACCTGTTCGGCGCGGAGAGCTTTGCAAGATATATGGAAAAGGGCATTATCGAGGTCGCACCGCTCGCCTATATGCGCGGACGCACGCTCGATGAGGCTTTCATTATCCTCGATGAGGCACAGAATACTACCTCCGAGCAGATAAAGATGTTCCTCACACGTCTCGGGAACGAGAGCAGAATGGTCATCACCGGCGATATCACCCAGATAGACCTGCCGGATACAAAGAGGTCGGGACTCGTGGAGGCTGTCAAGATACTCCGCGGTATCGACGATATAGAGATCCACAGATTCACTGAAAAGGACGTTGTGCGCCACAGGCTGGTGCAGGACATCATCAAGGCATATGAGAAATATAACGAGGGGAGAATGAGAAATCATGGCTAAGTTAAAGGTTTACGTCAAGAACAATCAGACAGAGGTGAAGGTGCCCGTCGGTATAAGGCTCCTCATCAGAAGATGCTGCCAGGCTGTCCTCACTACCGAGAAGTTCGGCAAGGATGCTGAGGTGAGCGTTTCCTTCGTAAGCAACAACGAGATAAAGAACCTCAACAAGATATACAGGAACAAGGACAGTGTCACTGACGTTCTCTCGTTCCCGCTCACGGACAGTGACGGTACATACGAGATCAACCAGGAGACCGGCGCTGTGCTCCTCGGCGACGTTGTGATCTCGCTCGAGACTGCCGTCAAGCAGGCTCAGAACTACGGTCACTCGCTCGAGCGCGAGATAGGCTTCCTCACGGTTCACTCAATGCTCCATCTGCTCGGCTACGACCACGAGACCAGCCCCATAGATCAGCGTATCATGCGCGAGAAGGAGGAGTCTGTCCTCGAGAAGCTCGGTATCTCCCGTGATGTTACTTTCGTCGTACAGGAAGAGGAGAACTGATGTCCAGAACTGCATTCGTTACCATTGCCGGACGCACCAACGCCGGCAAGTCCTCGCTGCTCAATGCTATCGTCGGCGAGAAGATAGCCTCCGTCAGCAGCAAACCCCAGACTACTCGCACCCGTATCACCGGTATACGCTGCATCGATGACGTTCAGCTCGTTTTCTTCGATACGCCGGGTCTCCACCGTCCCGTCAACAAGCTCAGCGAGCATATGCTCAATACCGTGCGGGAGTCCGTCAGCGACATCGACGCAGTCATCTTCATGGCTGACTGCACCCGCAGGATAAATCAGCAGGAGCTCGACCTCATAAAGTCGCTCAACGACTCGAAGATGCCCGTGATACTCGTGCTCAACAAGATAGACCTCCTGAAGAGCATGGACGAGCTCGCGCCCGTCATCGCTGACCTCACCTCCAAGGCGAAGTTCCAGGCTGTCATACCTGTCAGCGTGCTCAACGGCGACGGCGTAGACATCGTCATCGACGAGATTATAAAGCTCTCACAGGAGTCGGTGCATTATTTCCCGGAGGACATGATAACCGATCAGCCCGAGAAGGTGCTCGCGGCTGAGATGATACGCGAGAAGCTGCTCCAGCTCCTCTCCGACGAGGTGCCGCACGGCATAGCTGTCGGTGTGGAGGAGATGAAGGAGCGCGACGACAAGGATATCCTCGATATCTCCGCGGTGATCTACTGCGAGAGGGAGTCCCATAAGGGGATAGTCATCGGAAAGGGCGGAGCTATGCTGAAAAAGGCTTCTACCGCCGCGAGGATAGAGCTCGAGGAGTTTTTCCAGATAAAGGTAAACCTCAAGTGCTGGGTCAAGGTCAAGGAGGACTGGCGCAACAGGGAGAACCTTATCCGCAGCTTCGGTCTCTCGGAGAAATAATTACCGCTCATAACTCCGCCCGGCGTGCAGAGAATAGCTACAGAAACTTTTCTGCATGAGGTGAGCGCTATGAGCGAAGAAATACTTTGGAAGATTTTCGCGCTGTCGGGCAGGGTGGACGATTACCTGCGGTACAGGGCGGCAAAGGATAGTACAGATGATAACAGCAGAAGGGATAGTGCTGAGGGAACGCCCGGTCGGCGAACAGGATAAATTCATTGATATTCTCACGAAGGAGAGCGGAGTTCTCGAGGCGTGCGTCAAGGGCGCGCGCAAGATCAACGGCAAAGCCGGGAGCTCCACTCAGCTTTTTGCGTATTCGCGCTTCTGCCTCAACAGCCGCGGCGACAGGCTCTATCTCAACAGCGCTGAGCCCATACATATTTTCTACGGGCTGCGGGAGGAACTCTCACGCATTGCTCTCGCTTCGTATTTCGCGGAGGTGCTGGGCTTCTGCATCCGTCCGCAGACACAGAACGGAGACATCATGCGCCTCACGCTCAATACGCTGCATTACCTCGAAAAGGGACTCCGCGGGGAGGCTCTGCTCAAGGCGGTGTTCGAGCTGCGCCTGATGTCGGAGATAGGCTATATGCCGGACGTCGTTGCCTGTAAGGGCTGCGGTTCCTTCGAGCCGGAGGAGGTATACTTCTCCGTCGGGGACGGCGGGTTCTTCTGCAAGGACTGCTTCAGCGAAGGCTACGGCGGCAATTATTATAATTTCAAGCTTCCTGTCCTCAGCGCAGTGCGCCATATCGTGCTCGCTGATTTCGACAGGCTTTTCAATTTCAGGACGTCCGACGCGGCGCTGAGCAGGCTCTCGGCTTTCGCGGAGGACTACCTCACCACACATCTCGAGCGGAGCTTCCGCACGCTCGACTTCTACCGCTCGGTCTCAGGAGGAAACAATGGAAATACGCAGAGCTGACCCCGCCGACAGCGCGGAGGTCTCGGCGCTCATCGCACTGACGATGAGGACGTCCAACATAAATGACTACCCCGCAGAGCTGCTTCATCAGGCGATAGACTATCTCACGCCCGAGTGCATAACTCAGCGGCTCAGCTGGATGCACTCCTACGTCGTGTGCGACGGAGGGGAGATAGTTGGGTGCGGGTCGGTAGGTCCGTACTGGGGAAAAGAGGACGAGAGCAGCCTGTTCTCGATATTCGTCCGCCCGGACTTTCAGGGCAGGGGCGCGGGCAGGCTCATCATGGAGACGCTTGAGCGGGACGAGTTCTTCCTGCGCGCAAGGCGCATAGAGATACCGGCGTCGATAACGGCGCTCGGCTTTTATCAGAGATTCGGATATGATTTCAAGGGCGGAGTGCGCGAGCTTGACGAGGAACAGCATTATAAGCTCGAAAAATTCCGCTGACAGAAAGGATAATATGGATAAATACTTAAAAACACTTGAACTTGACAAGGTGCTCGAGATGCTTGCGGAGCTCACCTCGAACGCCGAAACGCGGGCTATGGCTCTCGCGCTGCGCCCGGACTGCGACCTCGAACGCACACGCTTTGAGTGCCTGAAGACTTCGCAGGCGCTCAGCCTTTCCGTGCAGTTCGGCACGCCGCCCTTCACGAACTTCAAGGACATCAGCGGCGTCGCAGCAAGGGCGAAGTCGGGGGCGGTCATCTCCCTGCGCGACCTCATGGACATCGCCGCAATGCTTCGGCAGATAAAGTCCCTCGCGGACTGGTACGCCCACTGCGAGAACGTCGAGACGGAGCTGAGCTACCTCTTCTCACGGCTCATGCCCAACGACTGGTTGCTCGAAAAGCTTGAGCGCTCGATAATATCAGACACCGAGATAGCCGACGCGGCAAGTCCGGAGCTCGCTGCGATACGCCGCAAGATAAACCGTGCGGGTATGCAGCTCCGCGAGACTCTCGACAAGATGGTGAAGAGCCAGTCCGTGCAGAAATATTTACAGGAGAGCAACGTCACTATCAGGGACGGGCGATTCGTTCTGCCCGTAAGATCGGAGTATAGGGGACAGGTCGCGGGTCTGATACACGATACCTCCGCGACCGGACAGACCATTTTCATCGAGCCTATGGCGATAGTCGAGGCGAACAACGATATCCGTATCCTCGAAGCCAAGGAGCAGGAGGAGATCGAGCGCATAATCCGTGAACTCTGCCGTGACTGCGGCGACTACGCGGACGTGCTGTGCGAGAACTATAAGGTCTGCGCGGAGCTGAACCTCTACTTCGCGAAGTCCAACCTCGCGGCGAAGCTGAAATGCTCCCTCCCGGAGATAACCGGCGACGGGAAAATGTATCTAAAAAAGGCGCGTCACCCGCTCCTCGACCAGAGCAAGGCCGTGCCTGTGGAGCTCTCGCTCGGAGAGGACTATCAGGCGCTCATCATAACGGGTCCGAACACCGGCGGTAAGACCGTCGCGCTGAAGACTGCGGGTCTGCTCGCGGCGATGACGATGTGCGGACTGCTCATTCCCGTTGCGGACGGCAGCCGTATATCGGTCTACAGCCATATCCTCGCGGACATCGGCGACAGCCAGAGCATCGAGCAGAACCTCTCCACCTTCTCCGCACACACGAACAAGGTCATCGAGATAATCGAGACCGCCGACGATGAGTCCCTCGTGCTGCTCGACGAGCTCGGCTCCGGCACTGACCCGGTCGAGGGTGCGGCGCTCGCGGTGTCGATAATACGCCGCCTTATGGACAACGGCGCCAAGGTCATGGTCACGACCCACTATCAGGAACTCAAGGTCTTCGCGATAGACAGCCCCAACGTCGAGAACGCTTCGTGCGAGTTCGACATCGGGACGCTGCGCCCGACCTACCGCCTTATCGTCGGCTCGCCGGGACGCTCGAATGCGTTCGCGATCTCCGAGAGCCTCGGTATGCCGGCAGACATCATTGCGGAGGCGAAGGGGCGCGTCAGTGAGGCGAACACACGTCTCGAGGAGGTCATCGCGAAGCTCGAGGAGAGCCGTAGCGAACTCGAGCGGCAGAAGGACGAGATCTCACGTCTGCGCCGCGAGACCGCCGAGCACGAGGAGGCTATCCGGCGTGAGCGCGAGGAGCTCGAACGCACAAAGGCTGACGAGCTCGAAAAGGCGAGACTCCGTGCAATGACCATTATCGAGCAGACCAAGGCGGAGTCCAACGAGCTGCTCGACGAGCTCGAAAAGCTGCGCCGCGAAAAGGACAAAAAGGACTTCAGCGAGAACGTTTCCGGCATGAAGTCGAAGTCCAAGCAGAGCTTCAACAAGATGTACGACGCGGCGAATCCCGTCGAGAGGCGCGACCCCAACGAGGGGTACGTCCTGCCGAGAAAGCTCAGGCGCGGGGACACTGTGTACGTCGTTGACCTGCAGCGGAAGGGCATAATCTCAGGGGAGCCCGATGGAAGTGACTTTGTTTATGTGCAGATGGGCGTCATGAAGACCAAGATGAACATCTCGCGGCTGCGCCTTGAGGAGCCTGAGAAGGTAAGCGTGGGCGGGAAGTCCATGAAGTCGGGACGCAGGATGAACAAGGTCGGCGTGAAAGCTGAGCGCCGCGGCAGCATGGAGCTCGATATACGCGGGTGCGCCTGCGATGACGGTGTTTACCAGCTCGATGCCTTCCTCGACAGGGCTGTGATGTCCAATATCTCGACCGTCACCATTATCCACGGCAAGGGCACAGGACTTCTCCGCAAGGCTGTGCATGAGCGCCTGAGACGTCACCCCTCCGTGAAGAATTTCCGGCTGGGACTGTTCGGAGAGGGCGAGGACGGCGTTACTGTCGTTGAGCTGAAATGATTTTATAAAAAAGTACAATTTGCATATTGCTTTTCATAGAAATATGTAGTATAATTACGGTAACTACTCAACGTGAATGCGGGGTGCTGATATGGCTGAACGGCGCAGGGCGATCGCCGTTATCGCTGTTGATATCTTCAACGACTATATGAATCGTATATTTATAGGCATTTCCGAGCAGTGCAGAGTGCTCGGGTACGATTCGTATGTATTCACAATGGTGTTCAATACGGATACCAACACGCCGATACAGGTCGGCGAGGAAAATATCTTCTCGCTGCTGAACAATAAGGCTGTGGACGGGGTTATCCTGCTTGCGGGCAATATCGTCAGCGATTCGCTGAAGGAGCAGTTCGTGAAGGAGCTCCCGAAGCTCGGCGTGCCGATACTCTCGATAGACCTTGAAATAGGCGGATTTGAGTCTATCTACGCCGACGACTCTGAGCTCTTCGGCATGATGGTGGATCATCTCATCGAGGCTCACGGGTGCAGGACCATTACCTGTCTGACCGGCTACGAGGGTCTTGCTCCCTCTATGACAAGACTCAGCGGCTATATGAAGTCAATGGAAAGGCACGGGCTGACCGTGCGCGACGAGGACATCATCTTCGGTGACTTCTGGATAAACAGTGCGACAGAGCTTGCGGGGGAGTACCTGTCCGGCAGGCGCGAGCTCCCGGACGCAGTTGTCTGCGCGAGCGATATCATGGCGATAAGGCTCTGCAATGAGCTGCAAAAGGGCGGGATAAGCGTCCCCGGCGATGTGAAGATAACGGGGTACGACGGCTCGCGCGAAGCTCTCGAGAACGACCCGCCGATATCCTCGATCTATCCCGAGAACGGCTGTCTCGGCGCGAGGGCGGTATGCAGGCTCGCTCAGATGATGACAGGCGAGACCGTCCCTATGGTAGAGATGAAAAAGGGCTCGCTGCTGCTCGACCGCTCGTGCGGGTGCAGCTTCAGCTCCGACACCGAGACGAAGGTCCGCTCAGAAAACTACGCCAAGGACGATCTCTACGAGAAATTTTACAACAACTGCGGCGTCCTCGAATACATGATGATGACCGATAACCTCGATTCCATGCTCAGAAAGCTCGCGGATACGGTGTATGTCCTCCACGGGCTGGATACCTTCATGCTGTGTATCGGCAAGGACTGGGACGACTTCGAGAGCGGTGAGGACGATTACCGCCGAAGCGGCTACCAGAACGAGATGTCGGTGCGTCTGCTCTGGCACGCTCCTGATACCACGAAGATCGGCGATATGCCGTTCGACCCGGCTTTCATTATCCCGCCGTGTATGAGCGAGTACTCCGACGAGCCGTCGATGTACTTCCTGCTTCCCGTACACTTCCTCGACCGCTGCTTCGGCTACTCGGTCTTCAAGTTCGATGACGTGAAGCACGCGCTCAGCATGGTGTATGCGCTATGGAACCGGAATATCAGCGCGGCGCTCGAGTTCCTCCGCGTGAGGACAAAGCTGATCTCGATAAACAATCGCATAACGATGAATTCTATCCGTGACGCGCTCACAGGTATCTACAACCGCAAGGGTTTTGACCGCTTCGCTGATGGGATATTCAGACGGGCTCAGTCCGAGAAGAAAAAGCTCCTCATCATCATGGCTGACCTCGATCTGCTCAAGCATATCAATGACAACTACGGTCACGCAGAGGGAGACAGGGCGATAAGTACCGCCGCGACCGTGCTGAACACGACCTGCGAGAACAACGAGATATGCGCGCGCATAGGCGGAGATGAGTACGTCATCGTCGGCTGCTTCGACTATACCGACGAGATAATCGAGGGGTATATCTCCTACATCAACGATTACTTCGACCGCTTCAATTCCATGTCGGGGAAGCCTTACAAGGTCGGCGCGAGTATCGGGTATTACTGCGGCGTCCCGGACGAAGGCACCGAGCTCGCTCACTACGTTGAGATAGCTGACAAGCGTATGTACGCGAACAAACTTGAGCGGAAAAAGATCCGCACAGATTAACGAAAACGAAAGCTGTCGCGCCGGCGGCAGCTTTTTTTGAGGGAGGTTGGACAGAATGCGGCGTTTCGCTGAGCTCTACAGGAAGAAAACTGACCTTGTCAGCATTTGCGTGATATCGGCGGCGTTCTGGCTCATCGTCGGGTTCATCATGTTCGTCATGCGGGACGGTATCGTCTGGGGAGCGATGACCGACTGGAGCGACCAGCACTTCATTATCCCCGAGTACT
Source organism: Ruminococcus sp. (assembly GCA_016288815.1). Classification (GTDB taxonomy): domain Bacteria; phylum Bacillota; class Clostridia; order Oscillospirales; family Ruminococcaceae; genus Ruminococcus. The sequence continues at coordinate 16,441 of JAEELF010000038.1, read as the reverse complement.
TCCGCAGCCGGTTCTACGCGACACATGACCCCTTCCCGGACTACGCGTTCCAGCTCGGTGCGGGACAGAATATCTACAACCTCGCGTACTACGGTATCGCGAACCCGCTGTTCCTGCCGGCTTACCTTATGCCCGGCGTCCCGATGAGCACCTACGTTCAGGTGCTGGGACTGGGGTGCGTGTGGGTATCGGCGGTGCTGGGGTATTTCTTCTTCAAGAGGCATTTCAGCGGAGCCATGCCGCTCGTGCTGGGGCTGATGTTCCTATGCAGCGGAGCTCTTATTTTCCACAGCCACAGGCACATCATGTTCATCGAGTACCTGCCCTTTGAGCTCGGACTGCTCCTTCTCTTCGGCAGGAAGGAAAAGCCCGCGGGGCTGCTCCTGATCTCGCTTATGACGTGCTGCGTCATGCTCACGAGCTTCTATTACAGCGTGGGCGCTTTCGCGGCGGCGGGAGCGTATCTTGTGTTCCTGCACCTTGGCGGGAAGGACAGGGGACTGCGCAGCTTCCTGCGCAAAACATGGCGGAAGATAGTCTTCGCGGCGCTGGGATGCGTGAGTGCGGCGGTGCTCTGGCTGCCGTCGCTGGCGGCGATAGTTTCAGGACGTGAAGAGACCGCCGTGGACGTCCCGCTGAGCAGGCTCCTTGTCCCGACGGTGGACTTCAGCATAATGCTCTACAGCCCGTACTCCGCAGGAGTGACGTCTATTGTCATCATAGCGGCGCTCTATACGCTGAAAAACGGCACGGCGCAGTTCCGTCTGCTGAGCGTGATGACGCTCTGCTTCACCGTGCTGCGGGTGTTCAATTACCTCCTCAACGGCATGTTGTACATCGACGGCAAGGCGTTCATACCGTTCGTGCCGCTGCTGCTGCTCCTCGTGGGGAGCTTCGTTTCGCTGAAAAGCTGGCGCAGACCTGACATCTTCGCGGCGCTCGCAGTGACCGCGGTGCTCGCAGCGGTCTCGCTGCTCATCATAAACTACACGCGCCTGACATTCTGGGTGCTGATCGTGGAGACGGCTGTCACTGCCTCCGCGCTGCTGATACTCGTGCTCTGCGGGAAGGAGCGCTTCGCTGCCGCAGTGCTGCTCGTGACGGCGTTCGAGGTCTGCCTCATCGAGAACAATCTTGAGGACTTCGTGACCCGTGAGAAAATGGACGCTTTCAACAGCAGCACGCTCACGGAGCTCGTCGGGGATACCCTCGACGGCGACGGCGATTTCTACCGCTTTGCCGACAGCACCACTGACCGCATGAACGTCAACCGCGTCGTGCGCATGGACTACCTCCTGACAAATATCTATTCGTCGGTCACCAATGCCGGCTACCGGGATTTCCGCTTCGATACGTCGTTCAGCGAGAACCGTATCCGCAATAACGCCTTCCAGACACAGCCGCTGAGCGTGGTGTTCAGCTCGTTCATGGGGTGCAGGTACAGAGTGGGCGAGACGCCGGCGGCTATGCTCGGCGAGGAGCTCATCGCGTCGGACGGCGGGTATTACATCTTCAGCAGCGCCTGTGCGCTCCCGATCGGTTATGCCTCGACGCATACCATGAACGAGGCGGACTTCGCCGCGCTCCCTGCCTATGAAAAGCCCGAGGCGCTCCTTGAGAACATCATCGTGCCCGAGGGCGGGGAGAGCTGGTCTGCGGACGACACCCTGCCCCTCGATATCGACTTCTCGCCGCTCGCGGAGTGCGAGACTGTCTCCCTCGGAAACGGCGTTTATATCGTAGATTCGGACTCTGATTTTACGTTGACTGTGCCGCTGCCGGAGATAGTTGACGGTGATATTATCCTGCTGAGCTTCGGCGTGGACAACCGTATCGGCGACATCTCTGAGCAGAAGGACGTCATCATTGAGGTCAACGGCGTGCGCAACAAGCTCACCGACCCGAAGTGGAAATATAACAACAAAAACTACGATTTCACATACGTTCTCTCCTCCAACGAGCCAGTGACGGAGCTGACATTCAGCTTCGTGCCGGGATATTACACGCTCACCGATCTCGACGCGCATATCCTGCGGGGAGAGGTCCTCACCGGCGTCATGTGCGGCAAGGACGCTCTCAAGGTGGGATCCTCGAGGACTGCGGGAGATTCGCTCTTCGGGACGCTCAGGGCGGAGGAGGGCGGCTGGTTCACGCTGTCCATACCGTATGACAAGGGCTTCCGCATACTCGTTGACGGGCAGGAAATGCCCTATCAGCGCACTAACACCGCTTTCATAGGGTTCCCCGTGACACCCGGCGTACACCAGATAGAGGTGGAGTATGAGGCTCCCATGAAAAAGGCGGGCATGGCTGCTTCGACGGCTGGAGCTGCGGCAGCGCTGCTCCTTGCGGGGGCGGTATATCTGTCGGAAAAACGCAGAAAAACCCGCTGAAACCATTTGACAAATCCTTCGGTTTGAGTTATAATGGTATACTGGAGGTTTTGTAAATGGATAAGGATAAATATGGACAGTATGAGATAATTGACGCGCATTCGCACATTTTCCCGGAAAAGATCGCGGAGATCGCGACGGTCAGCATAGGCAATTTCTACGAGATGCCGATGTCGGGCTGCGGACTCAGCGCGAAGCTCGTCGAGAGCGGCGAGAAGATCGGCGTTTCGGTGTATCTTGTGTGCTCGACGGCGACTACTCCCCACCAGACCGCGGCGATAAACCGCTTCATAGCAAATGAGTGCAGCCTGCACCCGGAGTTCTATGGCTTCGGTACGACGCACCCCGATTCCGAGGATCTGGCGGCGGATATCGACATGATAGAGGAGCTGGGGCTGCACGGAGTCAAGCTCCACCCGGACTTTCAGAAGTTCAACGCGGATTCGCCCGATGCGTTCCGTATCTACGAGCAGATTGAGGGAAGGCTCCCACTGCTCATACACTGCGGCGACAACCGCTATGACTACTCTGCCCCGAAGCGGATACTCAACATACATAAGAATTTCCCCAGGCTCCAGCTCATGGCGGCTCACCTCGGCGGCTATCAGCGCTGGGACGACGCTGTGGACATTCTTGCAGGGCTGGAAAATGTGAGGTTCGACGTGAGCAGCTCGCTCGCTTTCATGTCCCCGGAGAAGGCTGCGGGGATAGTAAGGAAGTACGGCGCGGAGAACTGCTTCTTCGGCTCGGATTTCCCGATGTGGACACACGAGGAGGAGCTTGAGCGCTTCTTCGCTCTCGGGCTGACAGATGAGGAGAACCGTCTTATACTTGCGGACAGCTTCAAAGCGTTCCTCGGGCTGTGACGGTAAACACTATGCGTATCGAGAGAGCTGAACGCGGCGACCTCCCCGAAATACTGCGCTTGCAGTACCTTGCGTATCAGAGCGAGGCGGCGCTGTTCGGCACGCAGGATATCCCTCCCCTCAAGCAGACGCCCGGCGAAGTTGAGGCTGAGTACGAGCGTGGGATAATACTGAAAATGCTCGGTGAGAGCGGGACGATAATAGGCTCGGTCCGCGCTTACGAGAAGGACGGAACGGCGTACATCGGCAAGCTCATGGTCCACCCTGACTACAGACGCAGAGGCTTCGGGACAAGGCTGCTGAGGGAGATAGAGGCGTGCTTCCCACAGTGCAGGTATGAGCTCTTCACGAGCACGCGCAGTGCGGACAACATCGCGCTCTACGTCAGGAACGGCTACCGCGAATTTTCGAGGAGAGCCGCCGGCGGGGAGCTCGTGTTCGTGTATATGCAAAAGGGCGGCTCCCGCTGAAAACTGGGAGCCGCTTAAAAATAGACCTGGAGTTTTACGGGTAATATTAAGGATCCGGAGGTCATATAATGAAAGAAAAGATCATTTCCGCGGCGGCTGCGGCAGCTGTTGCGCTTACGCAGTCGGTGCCGGCGCCTGCGGCTGTTTCAGCTGTGGGTCAGGCAGAGAGCGGCGCAGTGAAGGTGATGTGTATAGGCGACTCTATCACCGACGGCTACGGCGTGAACGGCTCGTACAGGAAGTTCCTGTACCACGGGCTCACGGAGGCTGGCTACAGCATCGACATGGTCGGCTCGAAGACGGGCTGGTCAACTGAGTACACCGATGAGACGACGGGGGAGAGCTTCTCCTACGACGACGACAACACCGGCTACAGCGGCTACGCTATCCAGAGCTACAGCGGCAGGAACGGCATCTACGAGACGCTTCAGGAGACGGGCTGCCTTTCGGCAGCGCCTGATATCGTGATCGTGCAGATCGGCACAAACGACGTCATCGACTGCCACGAGATAGACACGTCCGGGGAGCGGCTTTCCGCTCTTATCACTTATATCCTCGGCAATATACCTGAGGGTTCTGCGCTCTTCGTGACTACTATCCCAGACCTCGACCCGAACCGTCCGGACGTTTACGACTGGTTCAGCAATTACCGCCACTCCGCTGACTGGCAGACCCAGTACAGTGACGATGTGGCTGAGGCGAACGTCCACGCGACGGTCGATAAGTACAACTCCATCGTGCGGTCTACGGTCGCGCAGCTGAGTCAGTCCCACGCGAATCTGTACTTCGGGGACGTCCACAGCGTCATCACCGACGTCGAAACGCAGCTCGGGGACGGCGTTCACCCGAACAACACAGGCTACAAGCTCATGGGCGAGTACTGGACGGGCGTCATATCCGAGTACCTCAGCGGCGGAGGGAGCACGGTCACTACGACTTCAGCGCAGACCACGACGTCTGTGACGACCACAGTCACGGAGACCGTGACGACTGTCCCCGCAAGGTCCTACGGCAGCAAGGATATCCGCGCGGTGCAGGACTACGTCCTCGGTAAGCAGGACAGCGGGATAACCACACAGAACTGCGGCGATTACGACCTCGACGGGAATGATTCGATAGATATTTTTGACCTGATACTGGTCAGACAAAGGGTCGGTGAATCAATGAATGAACAGGGATAAGATAATCATACGCACAAGCGTCATAGGTATCTTCGCGAACGTTCTGCTCGCGGGATTCAAGGCGGCGGTCGGGCTCATATCCGGGTCTATCGCTATCATACTCGACGCTGTTAATAACCTCAGCGACGCGCTGTCGTCGGTGATAACCATTATCGGCACGAAGCTCGCCGGCAAGAAGCCTGACCGCGAGCACCCCTACGGTCACGGCAGGGTGGAGTACATCAGTGCGGTCGTTATCGCGGTCATCGTGCTGTACGCCGGTATCTCGGCGCTGGTCGAGTCGGTGAAGAAGATAATCTCCCCGACCGTACCGGACTACACTGCGGCATCGCTGATAGTCGTCATCGCGGCGATAGGGCTGAAGATAGTCCTCGGCACATACGTCAAAAAGACCGGCGAGAAGGTTAAGTCTGACTCGCTCATCAGCTCCGGCAAGGACGCGCTGCTCGACTCGGTCATCTCGGCGTCAACTTTAGCCGCTGCGATAATATTCCTCACGAGCGGACTTTCGCTCGAGGCATGGCTCGGTGCGATAATATCGGTGGTCATTATCCGTTCGGGTATCGGAATGATACGCGAGAGCATCTCAGATATCCTCGGCGAGAGGATCGAGAGCAGTCTCTCGAAGGAGATAAAGCGTGCGGTCTGCGAGTTCCCGGAGGTCAGCGGCGCATACGATCTTGTCCTGCACAGCTACGGTCCCAACACCTACATCGGATCCGTGCACATTGAGATCCCGGACACGCTAACTATCAAACGTCTCGACGAGCTCGAGCGGCAGATAGCTCAGAAGATCTTCACGGACTTCGGCGTCGTGCTCGCCGGCATAAGCGTTTATTCCGTCAACACCAGCAGCGATGATGCTGCGCGCATACATCAGGAGGTCAGACGTATCGTTATGACCCACGAGGGCGTGCTCCAGATGCACGGCTTCTATCTGAATCCTGAGAAGTCAGCGATGACCTTCGATATCATCATCGACTTCGCCGTTCCGGACAGGTCGGCGCTCTATGAGCATATCCTCTCAGAGGTTCGGGGCGCGTTCCCTGACTATAATGTCTCCGTGACCCTTGACCTCGATATAAGCGACTGAAAAAAGGCTGCCATACAGTGTGTATGGCAGCCTTTTCTGTTTGTGTTATTCTGTTCGCAGTGCCTCTACGGGGTCCTTCTTGGAAGCCAGACGCGAGGGGATAAGTCCTGCGATGAGGGTGAGTATCATGCTTATCAGCACGAGTATCACTCCTCCCACGAGCGGAACGTGAGCCCTCATGTCGTCGAGGCTCGTGAGTCCGTGGATAATAAGATTTATGGGTATGGTCAGGAGCACTGACACGCCGATACCGATAAGTCCTGCGGTCAGTCCGACAAGCAGCGTCTCGGCGTTGAATACCGTGGAGACGTCGTGCTTGGAGGCGCCTATCGCACGGAGTATGCCTATCTCGCGGGTGCGCTCAAGTACGGAGATGTAGGTGATGATGCCTATCATTATCGACGATACCACAAGCGATATTCCGACGAACGCGATGAGCAGGTAGGAGATACCGCTGATTATGCCGGTTATCGACGAAGTGAGCAGCTTTACGATGTCGGTGTAGTGGATAACATCGGCTTCCTTGACGCTGTTATTGTAGCTGGTTATCTCAGCTTCGATGTCGTCCTTGTCGGCGAAGGTCTTGGCGTAGATGTAGATATGGGACGGGTCCTCCTTGTCGGCATAGCCGAGCTCCTTCAGGACGTCGTCGTAGGTCATTTCCGAGATCTTCTCGGGGGTGTATTCGTCGAACACCTTGACGTACATTTCCTGAGTGATGGGGATCTGCTCAAGGGAGGCTGCGAGCTCCTGATTGGTCATTTCTGCGAGCTGTGCAGATACAGCCTGTTCGATCTGGGCGGTGAGCTCTTCTCTCATGCCCTGAGCTGCCATTTCCTTTATCTCATCGTCGGACATCGAGCCGATGTAGGAGCTGATGTCCATGCCGCCGAGCTGTGCGGAGTACATCTCGTTCATCTGGGCGATGAACTCATTGCGGTCGAATTCGGCAAGGTATGCCTCGATCTGTGCGTCGACCTCGTGCTCGACCGTTACGAAGCGGAACACGTCAGCTTTCTTGTCTGTGGAGAGGCTGCTGATATAGCTCTTTGCGGAGGCTGCCTTCTCAGCGTCGGAAAGTCCCTCGTATTCGTCGGAGGGGAAGACAGAGCCGTCGATGACATTGATGTTCTCGTCGGCGAGCTGTGCCTTTACGATGTCGCTCTCCTCGGTCTTCTGAATGATGTAATCGGTGAGCTCGTGGGTGTAGCAGACATATCCGCTGAGCATTGCTGCGGAAGCCTTTGCGTCGTCCTTGAGGCGGATGAATCCGACTATCTTGAGGTCAACGCCCACGTCCTCGGAATTGTAGAGGAAGTCCATGCCTGTAGCGGTCTCCCTGATGTCCGTATAGGTGTCGGAATCAGCTGCCTTCTGGTAGTAGTCGCTCGGAAGGAGGACCTTGTACCGCTTGGACATTATCTCGTCGTAGGACCACTCGGTCTGTCCGTAGTCTTCGACTGCTTCGCCGTTTGTAGCGGCAAGGAGGCGCTCCTTGAAGTCAGCCCTGTCCTTGAGACCGAGGGTGTTTATCATAATGTCAGGTATCTCATTGGAGCGGGTGAGGACTACGACTACCTCGTTGTACTCGTCCGGCCATTCGCCGTACACTACGTCGTACTGGTCGAGGATAAGGTCGTGTACCGGGTCGCCGTTGTCGGCAGGGAGGAGCTCCTGGAAGACATTGAGTCCGAACATCGCCATTTCGGCGTCAGCCATTGACGAGGAGCCCATTCCGAGGGCTGAGCCGGTCATGCCGAGGGCGTCCATGTACATATCCATGAAGTCCACCTTAACGATGTTTCCGGAGGGCTCTTCGGTGTATATCGGCATTTTGAGGTCGTAGGAATAGGAGATGGCAGTGGACTTATCCTGAATGGTCTGGCTGCCGTCAACGAATTCCTTGAACTTTCTCATGTTGTTTATCTGCTTCGCGGACGAATTGAACGAGTTGAACATATCGTAACTCGCGGTGTTCGCGTAGACCCTGTCGCGCTGGTCGAAGTGCTCCTTGGACTCCTTCTCGGAATCCATCATGGTCTCGAGCAGGGCGGAGGTATCGGTGCTCTCTCGGGCGATATCGAGCGGATACGAGGAGAGCGTCTCCTCCTGCACCTTGTTGATGTACTCGTTGATACCGGTCGAGAGCGCGAGTATCAGGGCGATACCGATGATACCGATCGAGCCGGCGAAGGCTGTGAGTATCGTTCTGCCCTTCTTTGTGAGGAGGTTATTGAGCGAAAGCGACACTGCCGTGAGGAACGACATCGAAACGCGCTTCTTCTTGGCTTCCTTTTCGGGAGCCTTCTCCTCTTCGGGGACATAGGGGTTGCTGTCGCTGGTGAGCCTGCCGTCCTTTATCTTGACGATACGGTTGGCGTACTGCTCAGCGAGCTCAGGGTTGTGGGTTACCATGATAACGAGCTTATCCTTGGCTATCTCCTTGAGGAGCTCCATTACCTGAATGCTGGTCTCGCTGTCGAGGGCGCCGGTGGGCTCGTCGGCGAGGAGGATGTCGGGGTTGTTGATGAGGGCGCGCGCTATCGCGACACGCTGCATCTGTCCGCCGGACATCTGGTTGGGCTTCTTGTGTAGCTGGTCGCCGAGGCCTACCTTCTCGAGAGCCTCCTTCGCGCGCTTTCTGCGCTCTGACTTCGACACGCCCGAGATAGTGAGCGCGAGCTCGACGTTGGAGAGCACGGTCTGGTGCGGGATAAGGTTGTAGCTCTGGAAGATGAAGCCTATCGAGTGATTTCTGTATGCGTCCCAGTCTCTGTCTTTATAGTCTTTTGTCGAAACACCGTTGATGATGAGGTCGCCGGCGCTGTAGTGGTCGAGACCGCCGATGATGTTCAGCAGCGTGGTCTTGCCGCAGCCGGAGTGTCCGAGTATCGCGACGAACTCGCTCTCGCGGAATGATATGCTCACTCCGTTGAGTGCCATTACTGCGTTCTCGCCGCTCCCGTAGCGCTTGACGATGGTTTTGAGCTGTAGCATAGGATCTTTCCCCTCCTGTATTTGATACTCTACTATTATAGCAGTTTGACGAATAAATGTCAATCGTTTTGTGCAGAACTAACATTACATTTTCGTCATAAAAAAGCCCGTACCGAGGGAATCCGGTGCGGACTTTCATGATTTGAGGTATTTTGACAGTTTTTTCTTGCGCTTCTGGACGTACATTATCTTGTCTGCCTCGGTGACGAAGCGGAAGATGTCCTCGCCCTCCTTGGGGACCGTGATGACGTAGCCCGTGCTGGCGCTGAGCTCGAATTCGTATTCGCCGGAGAGATTGAGTTCGTCTATGCACGAATTTATCCTGCGGGTGAGCTCGTCGGCTTCGGCGGTGGAGGAATCAGCCTTGAAGACGATGAATTCGTCGCCTCCGAAGCGGCAGAATATCTCGCCGTTTGTGCAGGCCTTCCTGAGGACGTCAGCGATGCAGACGATAGCCTCGTCGCCGATGTCGTGGCCGAAGGTGTCGTTTATCTTCTTCAGACCGTCAAGGTCGATGAACATGAGCATGATGTCGCGCTGCTCCCGCACGCAGTCTGCGTAGACGTCGCGGGTAGCCTGAACGAAGCCGTTGCGGTTGAAGATACCGCAGAAGGTGTCCTGCGCATAGAGCTTTCCGAGGTGCTCGACGGCGGATTCAAGGCACACGAGCTTCCTGATGTTCTCGAGCGAGTTGCTGATGTTTATGCAGAAGGTCTCGAACATGGAATTGTAGATCGAGACGGGGCTGTTATAGATGACCATGTAGCCGAGACATCTCACACCGAAATGCAGGGGAATGATGTAGTACATCTTGCCCGGGGTGCGGTTTTCGGAGAAAGCGGGGAGGATATCCTTCGTGCGCATGACGGAGGGCTCGATGAAGTTTCCATCCTTGTAGGCGATGGCGACGGTGACGGTGTCGGTGTAACCGGTCGGTATCTCGTCCTCGCTCGGCGGTTCTGAGGGAGAGCTGTCGGAGGGACTGGAGTCCCAGCCGTCGCAGAGGCAGAAGTAGAACTCGCCCGGGTCGATGCTCTTGACGAAGCTCTTCAGCACGCCGATGTATTCGTTGAAGGTATTGCAGCTGAGGAGCTCGCAGGAGAGCTTGTTGAACTGCCCCATGTAGCTCTCGACCTTCTCGAACTTCATGTAGTTATGGTAATTCAGCTCCTTGAACTCGACGAGGTCGTAGACTGCCTTGTCGCTGCAGCCGCAGCTCTCGGTGAAGTGCGGGGACATATCGAGCATTATGCTGCGCTTCTGCTCGAGAGCCTGAAAGTGGTTCATGAGCATTTTGCAGGCGAGCTTTCCGGAGTGTCCGAGCGGACGGTCTACGGAGGTCAGCTCTACTTGAAAGGAATGGGAGCTGTAGGTGTTATCGAAGCCTGTGACGGCAATGTCGGCGGGGACTAAGTAGCCCGCTTCGGCGAGCCGCGTTATCGCGGAAGCAGCCATTACGTCGTTGGCGCAGATTATCGCCTCGGGCATCTCGAGGTCGCTCGCGAGGAACTGCTCGACTGCCTGTCTGCCTGTCGGAGCACGGAAATCGCCGTAGAAGATACGCTCCTCCTCGATCGGGATATCGTTCTCGCGGAGGACGTCCATGAAGCCCGCGAGGCGGTCTATGCTCTCGGGGTTGTCGCGCGGACCGGAGATGTAGTTAATGGTACGGATACCGTGGAACATTATCATGTGGTCAGTGATCCTGCGCATGGCGGTGCGGTTGTCTATGCCTATATGGTAGAACGACGGTATGTCGTTGTCGATGCTTACAGCGGGGATACCGGCTGCCTTTATCCTGCTGAGGATATCCGAGATGACGGGCTGGTAGGCGACGGTATTGGTGAGGAGTATTGCTCCGTCGAATTCTTTGAAGTCAGGCAGGCTGAAGATGTTGAACTCGCCGGAGTCGTGCCCGAAGTTGCCCATGGTGCCGGTGAACGACACGAAGACCTCGATGCTCAGCGAGCATTCCCTGGCAGAGTCAGCTATGCCGCGAAGGACTGAATTCTGGTAGCTCTGGTCTATGCACGCGATTATGACTGCGATCCTGTAGCTGGGCAAAGCGCTCCACCTCCCTCAAAAACATTATATATATTATACAGTATTCTTCGGCAGAAATCAAGGGATATTGTAAAATAATATTCTTTCGCAATATTCAATTTTTGTTAACAATATTATCCTTGTCGTATAATGATATTTATTATTTACAGGAAGTTTGATTTTTTGTTTTGCGGCGAAACGGTTTTAAGTCGAAAAAAAAGCTCGTATTTGGGATAAACTGTACAAGATTGCCGAAATTCATCGGCGGGATTGACAAATCGCTGAAAAGTGGTATACTAATTAGTAGGATATAACTATAAAAGACTGGAAAAGTGTGTTTTCCGGCGTGCGGAGGTATAATGATGAACATCTGGCATAAGATCAGCCCCAAGAGGGTCAGCCCCGACGATTTCATCGCTGTTATCGAGATCGGCAAGGGCAGTAAGATCAAGTATGAGCTCGACAAGGAGACCGGTCTCATCAGAATGGATCGCATTCTCCATACTTCGACCCACTATCCCGCAAATTACGGCTTTATCCCGCGTACCTACTCCGACGACAACGACCCGCTCGATGTGCTCGTGCTCTGCTCGGAGACACTCAATTCGCTCACGCTCGTCCGCTGCTATCCGATCGGTGTTATCCGTATGCTCGATAACGAGCACCGTGACGACAAGATCATCGCTATCCCGTTCGATGACCCGAATTACAACTGCTATAAGGACATCGAGGAGCTCCCGCAGCATATCTTCGATGAGATGACGCACTTCTTCAAAGTCTACAAGGAGCTTGAAAATAAGACGACCGCCGTCAACGAGGTGGATCACGCAGACGTTGCGCGCTCTATCATCGCCGGCGATATCGATAGATACATCGAGTATTTCTGCAAGTAATGTCCCTTCCCGCACTGATGTGCGGTCTGAATATCAAAAATTCTGAAAGGAGTATCACACCGCGGCGCAGGTGTGAGGAAATTATCTATGACAGCTTCAAGTGAGAATCTATTCATCAGTGAGAGCAACGTTTCGCCTATCGGTATCATCGCCATGAACGGCGTTGCTGAGCTCGGCAAGAAGATCGATGATTATCTCGTTGAGTGGTCGGGTCTTGCCGGCTACGACAGGGACACATTCCTTGTTCAGAACGAGTGCCCGAGATTCGCTTCCGGTGACGGAAAGGGCCTTATCAAGTCCACTGTACGCGGTATGGATCTCTTTATCATCATCGACGTCGGCAACTACAACATCAAGTACAACTACTTCGGCATGGAGAACGCCATGTCGCCCGACGATCACTTCCAGGACCTCAAGAGGATAATCCAGGCTGCCAGCGGCAAGGCTCACAGGATAAATGTAATCATGCCGATACTCTACGGCGGCAGACAGCACAGAAGAAGCTACCGCGAGTCCCTTGACTGCGCTTGTGCGCTCCAGGAGCTCGAGGCTATGGGTGTTTCCAATATCGTCACCTTCGACGCGCACGACCCGAGAGTGCAGAACGCTGTCCCGCTCATGGGCTTCGACAACGTTATGCCTACATATCAGGTGCTCAAGACGATGCTCCGCGAAATAAAGGACGTCAGCTTCACAAAGGACAAGTTCATGGTAGTCAGCCCCGATGAAGGCGCTCTCAACCGCAATATGTACTATGCCTCCGTGCTCGGCGTGGAGATGGGTATGTTCTACAAGCGCCGCGACTATTCCACTATCGTCAATGGACGCAATCCTATCGTGGCTCACGAGTACCTCGGAAATCCCGTTGAGGGCAAGGATATCTTCGTTGCCGACGACATCATCTCGTCCGGCGAGTCCATGCTCGACCTCGCCTACGCGCTCAAGGAGAAGAAGGCGGGAAGAATTTTCACCTACGCTACCTACGCTATCTTCACGAACGGTCTCGACAAGTTCGACAAGGCTTACGCTGACGGCTACATCGACGGCGTATTCGGCACCAACCTCACCTACAGGACTCCCGAGCTGCTCAGCAGACCGTGGTTCCATGAGGTTGACGTTTCCAAGTACATCGCGTACTTCATTGAAGCTATCAACCACGACGTTTCTATCAGCAAGATCATCGACCCCCACGAGAAGATCCAGACACTTCTTGCTAAATACGGTATGAACAAGTAAAAAATAAAGCGGCAGACCCGGGAGCTCCCGGCAGTCTGCCGTTTTTGTGCGGTATTTCACATTTTCAGCGTTATGTCCTTGCCGCTCGGGGAGTATGCCTCAGCTGCCACCCCGCATTTCTCGAAGAGCAGGGTCGCAGCAATTACGCTGTCTGTCCCGGCGTATTTGTTACTGTAGTACACCACGCGCTTTATGCCGGACTGGATTATCGCCTTCGCGCATTCGTTGCACGGGAAGAGCGTAACATAGAGCGTGCAGCCGGAGAGGCTCCCGAAGCTGCTGTTGAGGATAGCGTTCAGCTCCGCGTGGCAGACGAAGGGGTACTTGGTATCGAGAGGGGAGTCGCCGTCGCGCTCCCACGGCATATCATCGTCGTTACAGCCTGTGGGCATACCGTTATACCCGACGGAGACTATCTTGTTCTCCTTGTTCACGATACAGGCTCCGACCTGCGTGTTGTTGTCCTTGCTGCGCTGCGCGGACAGCATCGCGATTCCCATGAAGTATTCGTCCCAGGTTATGTAATCAGTGCGTTTCATAGCGACCTCCGAAATCAGATTATAAGTCATTATATCATAAAGGAAATAAAAAAGCAACAGAAAGGATAAAAATGGAAGAGAAGAATAATCCCCTCGGCAGTGCGCCCGTCACGGGACTCATGCTGAAATTCGCGATCCCGAGCATCATCGGTATGCTCGTGAGCGCGCTCTATAACATCGTTGACCAGCTTTTCATCGGGCACGCTGTAGGTCCGCTCGGCAATGCCGCGACCAACATCGCCTTCCCGTTCACGACTGCCTGCATGGCGCTCGCGCTGCTGTTCGGCATAGGCGGTGCGTCCTGCTTCAATCTCAGCATGGGCAGAGGCGACAAAAAGCGGGCGGCGTTTTTCGCCGGAAATGCGCTGACTATGCTCACCGGCACGGGCGTGGTGCTCTCGGTCATCACTCTCGTTTTCCTCACTCCGCTGCTGAAGTTATTCGGCTCGCCGGATGACGTCCTCCCGCTCGCTGTGGAGTACGTACGCGTGACTGCGCTCGGATTCCCGTTCCTGATACTCGCGACCGGCGGCGGACACATTATCCGCGCAGATGGCAGTCCCCGCATGACTATGGCTTGCAACCTCGTGGGCGCGGTCATCAATACGGGTCTGGACGCGCTGTTCGTGCTCGGCTTCCGCTGGGGAATGACGGGTGCTGCTGCCGCGACGGTCATCGGTCAGTTAGTCTCGGCTGTGATAGTCGTGCTGTACGTCCGCAGATTCAGGACAGTACCGCTGAAAAGGGAGCACTTCAAGCCCTCGGGGAGCGCGATAAAGCGCGTCGCGACTATCGGTATGGCGTCGTGCTTCAATCAGCTCGCGATAGCGGTGGTGCAGATAGTCCTAAACAATTCCCTCAAGCACTACGGCAGGCTCTCCGTCTACGGCGACTCCGACCCGATAGCCTGCGCGGGTATCGTTATGAAGGTCAACATGATCGTCTTCGCTATCGTCATCGGTCTTGCACAGGGTACGCAGCCCATTGAGAGCTTCAACTACGGTGCGCGTCAGTACGGCCGCGTGAAGAAGGCGTACCGGCTTGCGCTGATAATGGGAGCAGGCATATCGCTCGTGGCGTTCGCGGCGTTCCAGATATTCCCGCGGGAGATCCTCGGTATGTTCGGCGGCGGAAGCGATACCTACTACGAATTCGGCGTGAAGTTCTTCCGCATTTTTCTGTTCTTCACATGGCTGAACGCCCTCCAGCCGATAACTTCGACGTTCTTTACCTCGATCGGCAAGCCTATCAAGGGCGTGTTCCTGTCGCTGACGAGGCAGTTCATATTCTTCATTCCCGTTCTCCTCATTCTTCCGCTGTTCAAGGGCATTGAGGGCATACTCTACACGGGTCCTATCTGCGACGCGCTGTCGGGCGTGGTCGCGGTGATAATGGCGATATTTGAGTTCCGCAGCATGAACAGGCTCGCGGCAGAGAAGAAATAACAAAAAGCCCGGGATCCTTCCGGGCTTTTTCAGTACTGTGTTTTGTTCTTTATCGCGCGGTACTCCGCAAACAGGCCGAGACATTCAGCGCGGTCGAGCTCCTCGGAGATGTCGATCTCCTCGGTGTAGAATTGCAGGTCGCGGAAGCCTATGCTGTCCGTGTCGGAGATATTGCAGCCGTAGTACACCTTCGAGATGTTCGCCCAGCGGATAGCTCCCGCGCACATCGGGCAGGGCTCGGCGGTGGTGTAGAGCTCACAGCCGGAGAGGTCGAATCTGCCGATATTGTGGCAGGCGTCGCGTATCGCCATGACCTCGCCGTGGCAGGTGGGATCGGTCTGCTTCACGACCTCATTGTGGCCTCTGCCGACGACCTCGCCGTCTCTGACTATGACGCAGCCGAAGGGGCCGCCGTGTCCGGCGCGTATGCCTGTCCTCGCCTCGGCTATGGCGAGCTTCATGAATTTGTTCATTGTATCTGCCGCCTTTTCGAGTGTGATAGAAGCGTTTGTAGTGGACGGCGTCCTCGACGTCCCTTGGTTACTGCACGAACCAATTGTCCACACAAAAAACTGGCGCACGGAATGCGCCCCTACACAAGTCTTCCGTATGCGATGTACTGGTAAGGTCGTTAATGAGGGTGAGCGAGCTTGCGAGCGGCAACGTGTCCGCCGGCGCGGGCTCCGCGTCCTTTTGGAATCCCATTGTAAAGAGTTCCGTATGCGATGTACGAGTAAGGGCGTTGATAAGAGTGAGCGAGCTTGCAAGCGGGAACGTGAACTGCCCGCGGGGGCGTCCCCGCCGAGCGGCAACGTGTCCGCGCGCGCCCGCTCGGCGCTGGTTGGGGCAGCGGGATTTGAACCCACGCATGACGGAGTCAAAGTCCGTTGCCTTACCGCTTGGCTATGCCCCAGTACCGTAACAGGTTAATTATACCAAAATTCCCCCCGCAAATCAATAGTGGGGGATTAATTTTATAATTTAACATCAAAAAGTCCTTGTTATACCCTTGACAAATGTCGGAAAAAGTGTTATAGTAATTAAGTCGGATACAGTTGTTCGCCAGTGGCGGACGATTCTTAGGTTACAGGTGGTCCAGATGGAAAAGAGATCGCAGCTGATAGTAGTTGATGCGCAGATACTGCCGGACGTTTTCACAAAGGTGCTCGAGGTCAAGAAGCTCATGGCGCAGAAAGGCGAAAAGAGCTTCGCTTCGGCGTGCAAGAGGGTAGGGGTCTCGCGCAGCGCGTACTACAAATACAAGGATTCAGTCTATTCCTATGAG
>JAEELF010000037.1 GCA_016288815.1 Ruminococcus sp. | reverse complement strand
GGAGCTTTCTCGCGAGCTATGCCGATATCATCGGCTTCTCTGCCTATGCGCTGAAAAACTATAAGGAAGTCTCGCAGAACGGCTATCCGGACCGGCAGCGCAGAATCAGGCTCAGCGCCGGAAACCAGTCGGTGAAGGTCAGTCTGGACGCCAAGGATTTCACCGCGACCGAGACGGTCATTTTCGGACCCGACGGAGACAGAAAATCCGGCACATGGCAGGCACTGATCGTGAAGGATGAAAGCATCAAGGAGAATTTCAAGGATTTCGGCTTTGTATTCCCGCGCAACCAGCAGCGGCAGTATGTTGCCGCCAAAACCCGGAACGGTGCAGCCGTCTATCCGAAAAACGATGCCTATCCGGTCATCGAGCGGCAGGGCTTCGGGAATACCGGGAGCGCGTCCTACACGGTCTATCTGCTGATGATCCCGGACGCACCCGATCTGCGCTATGACGAGGAAACCAACGAGATCGTCATCCGGGTGAAGCTGCCAGGCTCCGCGACGGCACGCGACCGTGCAACCGACAGCATCCGGCTGAATGTCTGTGTAGACGGGCATCTGCGTGCGATCCGCAACATCCGGTATGAGGAGCTCGGCGAGGAGGTCCGCATCTCAGCCTATGAGATGTTCATTCCGCAGAACCAAGCCGTCACGGTCACGGCAACGGTCTGCGAGTGCGTCACCGGCGACGCTGACAGCCTCACCTTCTTCGGACCGGAATCCGAAAAGGCGGAGCTGACCTTCGAGCGCACCGTTGAGACCACGACAACATCCACCGAAACGACGACCACCGTCACGGAAACCACCGATATCACCGATCTGACGGATGCACAGACGGAGCTTCAGACGCCGGAGCCGGGTTCCGAAATGACGGCGGATGTTACGGAGCAGACCGATGCGGCAACGGAGACGAATGCCCCCGATACCTCCGAACCGCCGGAAGACAGCACAAACGAGCCTCCGATCGAGACTACAACGGAAACGACCGAGACCACCGTGACCGAGACCACGGTCGAGACGACGGAGGAGACGACCGGGGAAACGGGCACACTGCGCGTCGAGCCGCGGGATATCCAGTTCAGCTTTCTGGACGGCTACTACGGCGATGCGGAGGTCGGCGGCTGTCACCGCAAGCCCTATCCGAATCCGAACGACGAGGTGGACTTCATGTTCGGCGATGCACCGCACTTCCGGCTGTTTGCGGACGGCACCTTTGAGCTGACAGTCTACGGCAATAAGGGCAGCAACATCGGTTATTATACATACCCGGACGGCGAGAAGGAGCTGGACGAGGATTATCAGTGGGATTACAGCGGCTTCACCGTCAGCGGCAGACTCCTGCGGGACAACACCGGAAAGGCGAATTGGTACGGCATCATCACGCACTGCACGGCGCCCTCGCTCTCCGCTTATTACAAGGAATATCAGTATTCGTTAAAGGACTACGACATCCAGACCTTCTCCGGCACGCCGAGCCCGGTCACACAGGAGATCGCAGACGATCTGCTGTACGGCGAATACGATGTGGCACATCTGCCGCCGTTTTACGGTGAGATCTGGTTTGAGGAGATAAACCCCACGTCGATGACGCCCTATACGGCCTCGCTTGACGTGAACCTCAATACCACCGGGGGCGAGGTGCATATTGATTGCTCATTCTTCGACACCTCGGAAAACAAGGCAAGGGAAATCTTCTTTGACGATGAGGTCGAGCGTGCAGACGGCACACTGGAATTTGACCTGACCGACCGCTACATGTATATCGAATCCTCGAACATCAAGAGCTCGGATCGGGTGCAGGTTTGCTATTACGAGGATGCATATATCATCGCGATCCCGGGCACATCCTGTCAGCTTGTGAGCGGGGAAACCGTGACGTGGAGCAATCTGTGGCTCTACGGGCGCTGCGAGCAGGCACGGAACGGAACAAGCTGGACCGGACCGATTCAGTTCACAGATCAGGACGAGATCAGTATTCTGATCGAATGGGACACCGAGGATGACGAGGGCGAGCCGGTCCACCATCAGCAGGAGCTTCACGCTGCCGTGCTCATCCCGCTCTCCGGCACAGTCAGCTATTCCGCGGCGATCGGCAGCGAGACAAAAACCGTCACGGTGTCGGTCGAGGTGCTGACCGACATGGGCTATATCACCTTCAACGGCAGCTACACAGCGGAGCTCCCGGAAAAAACGGAAGGCTGAACCGCTTTCCGCACGAAAAACGCCGCCGCCTGTGCCGTATGCAGGCGGCGGTGTTCTGATTTCCGGCGCATCGGCCGGTCGTTCACCGCCCGTCAATTATTTGCGCAATGTCAGATTTCTCTTGCATTTTCTGAAAAAATATGGTATGATAGAATAAGAAAAACAGGTTCGGAGTGAGAGGGCGAGTGAGGAGCAGGAGGGCGAGAGGGTGAGTTAGGAGTTGTTCCGTCACCTTCACTCCATCTGCCGAACGTGCAGCGTGGCTTGTCCCTTCAAAATCTGTCCCATGTTTGCTTGCAAATATGGGACTCCACTATTATTCTTTATTCTCTATTCTTTCTTCTTTTTATATTCTATATTTCTACATTCATATTTCTTCATTCTTTTTCGCGGGGAGGTAACAGGATGCATTCCTTACGGACAAGAATCACCGTCACCATGCTCGCCGTGATCCTTGCGGCACTGGTGATCGTCACTTTGCTCAGTGCGGTCTTCATCCGCAGGACCGAGAGCACGAAAACCGACCGGCTGCTCGCGATGCTGTGCGAATCCGGCGTGCGCAGCCTTGATTATTATTTCGACAGCGTGCAGAATTCCGTACTCCGGGTCTCCGCATTTGTGGAGGAGGACCTCGAGGGCACGGCGGATCCGCAGCTCGAAAAGCACATGGAAAATGCCCGGGAATATTTCGGCATGATGGCGTCCAAGACCAAGGGCGTGCTGACCTATTATTACCGCATCGACCCCTCGGTCTCCTCAGCCGTCAAAGGCTTCTGGTATACCGACCTGACCGGCGAGGGCTTTGTCGAGCACGAGGTCACCGATATCACACAGTATGACGTCAACGACACGTCAAAGCTGGTCTGGTTCACTGTTCCCAAGCATGAGGGCACACCGATCTGGCTCGCGCCGTACATCACGGACAATCTCGATGTGCGCGTCATCTCCTACGACGCGCCCGTCTATTGGAATGGGCAGTTTATCGGCGTCGTCGGCATCGAGGTCGATTATTCGGTCATGGCTGCGGAGGTGGACGGTCTCCGTCTCTACGACAGCGGCTATGCCTTTCTGAGCGATCCCGACGGCAAGCTCTTCTATCACCCGCACATCGACGTACCCGAGCTGGAATCCGCCTATGAGATCCCGACGCAGACAGCGGACAGCGACGGGTTTGTGCGGTATACCTATCAGGGCGAGGAGAAGCTGGCGGTCCGGCGCACCCTGAGCAACGGCATGTGGCTCAATGTCACGGTGCCCGTGTCGGAAACGAAGGGCGACTGGCAGGGGCTCATCCGCAATATCGCGATGGGCGCCGTGATCGTGCTGATCGCCGCAAGCCTCTTTCTGATGCTCTACACCAGACGCATCACCAAGCCGCTCGAGCAGCTGACCGAGGCAGCCGGGCAGGTCGAACGCGGCAATTATGACCTGTCGCTCCCCTACGACGGGGACGACGAGCTGGGCAGGCTCACACGCTCCTTCCGGACCCTCTCGGACAATGTGAAGGCGCATATCAGCGATCTGAGCGGGCAGGTGTTCACCGACGCGCTGACCCATGTGAAGAACAAGGGCGCCTTTGCCAATGCCCTCGCGGAGCTGCAGGCGCAGATCGACCGCGGCGATTCAAAGCCCGCCTTTGCGATCGCGATGCTGGACTGCGACTGCCTGAAAGCGATCAACGACCAATACGGGCACGACAAGGGCGATATCTATCTGCGGACAGCCTCGGGCACGATCTGCGAAATATTCAAGCACAGCCCGGTCTTCCGCATCGGCGGCGATGAATTCGCCGTGATCCTGATGCATGATGATTACAACAGCATGGACGCGCTGACCGATCAGTTTGACCGGCGCACGGCGCAGATCAATCTGTCCGCCGGGGAACCGTGGGAGCAGGTGTGGATATCGAAGGGCTTTGCCGTCTACCGCCCCGCAGAGGACAAGACCGTGCAAGCCGTCGTACAGCGCGCCGATCAGCAGATGTACCAGAACAAGCGGGACAGAAAAAAGCACCGGGAAATCGCACTGCGCCCGGCATCGGATAAGGTGCCTCCGGGGGATTGAGCGCTGCGGCTTCACTCCCCCGCCCGGCTGAGCGGTGAGACTGCGGCAGGGGCTCAGCATCCGCAAAAATGTGCCGATCTGACTTTTCTGATAAACCGACAGGGGTGTCCGCGCGGGCACCCCTGTTTTTTTATATCTCTCATTTAAGAAAAATGTTTCTGTGGTAAATCAGAATTTATATCATTTATTCCATATTGATTTTTCTGATTGTATCTTCAAGAATCGCTTTTCTTAGTTCAGTCAGCCATTCTGAAAAAGCGACAGCATCGAATGCATAAGTCTTATTCAACTCAAATTCATTTTCCGACCATGTATTTAGTGGAGACTCATTATGCTGTATCAGTGCTTCAAGTTTATCAAGTGCTTTATATATCTTAGCTTCTGCTGTTTTTTGAGCTTCCATTTCACTAAATAATGCAGTAAGGTCATTGGATACTTCGGTCGGCATTGAATTTACCCATTTTTGCAAAAGCGAATCTTCTGTTTCTCTCTCTGCATCAGTTTTAATGAAAGTAGGAATATCGCCGGTAAAGCATTCTCCGAGGTCGTGAATAAGGCACATATTTACAACTTTATTTATATCAACATCAGGGAACTCATTCCGCAACAACAACGCCATAAGAGATACTCTCCAGCTATGCTCTGCAACACTCTCTGTCCTTCCATGTGAAGTCGTACAATGGCTGTTGCCGGACGCGCAAAACGCCAAAAAATGACACGCAAAATCCGAAAAATTTTACTTCTTGTAAAAAATAAGCCCCTTGAAACGAAAATCAAGGGGCTTATATCATTTTATAACAAATATATCTGAAATTTTGCAGTTGAAATATGTGCAAATCTTTTCTGCGAGAGAGAGCTTAATGTTCTCTGCTTTATTATTACATAGGTCGCAGATTGTTGAAGGTCTTGCTCCGATAGCAACGCAAAGATCTTTTTGAGTAAGATTATGCTCTTTTAAAACAGCCTTTAAACAGCATTTTATCATAACTTCCTCCTGTATATTTTTTACAGCTAAAATAACGATATGTGTTATTTGGGTTCTAAAAAAAATACATCAGTAGTTCTTAATTATAAGCTCCTTAAACCTCCCTGAACTCATATTGTTCTGGCGTTCGACGGGAATAATATCAAACTCCCTATACAGTTCCCGTACAAAAGAGTCGTCGTTGTAAGATAAGATAAAACGCCCTTTAATGCTTTTTAAACAGTTGTTTAAACGGAGATGATCTTTTTCCGAGAACTCATTATCGTAGTATTTCTCGGTCTTATGATATGGTGGGTCACAATAGAATAAGCTGTTGTTCCTATCATATACAGATATGAGATTCTCAAAATCCTTATGTTCGATTATTACCCCTGTACCTGATTTCAACCTGTTTTCAAAGTTTTCCAAATAATCAGGTGAGAGATTCTTATTAATGCAGCCATAACTTCTTCTATCAGCACCAAAGCTGATTTTTGTCTGAATGTAAAACATAGCAGCTTTCTGGATATCTGTTAGTCCTCTTATTTTTATAAGCACACGGATGTCTTCAAATATCTCTCTTGAGTTGATATATCCTGATATTTCTTTCTGGAGCTCACTTCTGTGATATTTAACACAACGGAATAGGTTAACGAGCTGACTATCAGCATCGTTGTATACCTCAAAAGGCGCGTGCTTATCTTTATAAAATAAGACAGAAGCACCTCCGCCAAAGACCTCGATATATCTATCGACCTTTTCCGGAAATAAGGAAACAATTCTCTTTGCAAGGATCGACTTTCCACCGATCCACGGTATCAGACTCTTCATATCTGAATCTCCTTCTCATAGTATTTACCCCCTCCGAGGACTGACCTCAGAGGGGGATTTAGTATGCGTTTTCAGTGAAAATATGCACGTTACTGCTCCGTAAGCAGACCCGAGTATGTATGATCGTCGATCGTGAGCGTCACCCGCTTGGTCGCCTTGGCGGGAGCGGACGTCCCGGAACGGTAGCCGTCGTCGTAAACCCCGCCCACGACATTCGGGATACCGGACACGCCGCAGACGTCCACGACATTCGTGGGCGAGTTCTTGCAGAAGCTCGTCCTGATCTCGTAGTGACAGTGGCTGCCGGTGGACTTGCCTGTGCTGCCCTCGACACCGATGACGTCCGTGCATTTCACGGTCTGCCCGGTCGTGACCCTCAGCTCACTCATGTGTCCGTAGTAATAGTACCTGTTGCCGGACTTGATGCAGACGTACTGACCGAAGCCCTGACTGTGGTCGTTCGGGTTCTCCCAGCCGGCGTAGTGGACGGTGCCGCTGACCGTCGCGTGGATCTCCTTGCTGTCAACGCCGACGAGGTCGAGCCCGTCGTGCTTCGTGAGCGTAAAAGCCTGTGTCACGCGGAATTTCCCCATATATGGACTATTCATTTTTATCCTCCTTCTTCTGGTACTGAGTACCGAAATAAAAGCCGATTATGACCGTGTAGACGGTCTGGAGCTGCTGCTCTGATACCCTGCCTTTGACCGCAAGGTACCCAAACACGCCGGTCAGCGCCAGTGTCACGAGCGACTTAACGTCGATGAGCTTAGCTATTCTGTCGCGTATCTTCATGCCGTTACTCCTTTCTCACCGGTAGCTTCCGGAAGTCGTTATATATGTCGTCCATGACGCCGTTAGCGCCGAGCCTGTGATACTGCTGGTAGAGATTCTCAAAGTTCTCCTTCGCATAGATCGGAGCGTAGCCTTTGTCCTTGTACTTGTCGTACTGATAGATCAAGCGGTCTCTGAGAAGTGCTTGCAGTCCTTTTTCGGTCGCTTCGTCGTGCTCTTTCTCTCGTCTCACGCGGCTGATGATCGCCGCAGTTGCCATGCCGAGGACGCCCGTCGCCGAGAATATCGACAGGAGCAGCTTGACCGTTTCCATTCTCTCACCTTCCTTTTCTTGATTTAAAGCGAATGCAGTTGCTTGACAAGTGCATACAGTTCCGGCAATGTCGGGCAGTGTGGCACAATAGTCTGTGATATATCCCATGCGGCTTTCGAGCATATCATGGGTCTTAAGGCTGCCGTCCCGCTTGTGCTCGATTCACCGGACGGCACATCAATTCGTATCACATAGTCGTATACATCGCTGAGCAAGGTGAATGATTCTTTTGGACTTTCTCCGTAATCCATAGCCCTAATATCTGTGCGGGTTTCAGGCGTTTCCCCTTGTCGCACGTCCGCTCGGAACGCGGTCGGATCGGTGAGCGACTGCACGCCGGACAGTATGAGTGCGCCGCTTATATAAGGTAATCCCTTGAACTTCAGCGTCTTACCAGAGGTAAGCCCCTCCCATGTGACAGTGAGTGTACCGTCCGCTGCAAGTGTGTATGTGATACCCGCTCCGGCTGATACGCTCGTAGCTTTGGTGAGGTCAAGCAGATTTTTCGCGCCGCTGTCAACAAGCTCAACGAGTGCAGCTCTGTCCTCTGCTTCATCGTCCGCGACGACTTTCATACGCTCGAACACTTCCGGGGGAATCTGTGAGGCAGGTATAACTCCGTTCACAAGATCGGCTTTATTGCGTATTTTACTATTAATCCCTCCAGATATCCTCTGAGCGGCTCTGTGTATCGCGTTAATGATAGGATCGTACATACTCATTCTTCTTCGCCCTCCTGTTCTTCGTCGTCACCGATAATAGTTTCAATAGCCTCATTTATAGCGTCGATGATCGAATCATACATACTCATTCTTCTTCGTCCTCCTTACTCGTCCTTTAAAAAACAAGAGCCGTCAGTTATATATATTACATCTTCCATTGTCACAACTTGTAAAGCTCTTGAAGGTAATTCTGACTGTATGCTTATATAAAAAGCCGGAACGGTCGTGTTACCGTCAAGTGAATTTGGAACGATGGGCGCCAACGACGTTTTTGTCTGAGAATACTGCGTGTTTGGATTAAAACTTAATACACCTATGCTACTTCCAACAATTACTCGTATCGCTGCTATGGGCGTACCAGACGGAGGATCATTCCATGAGATTTCTCCATATGGAAAGTTCGTCGACAATTCTCCGTTGCTATCAAGCATAATAGCCCAGTAGCCTATCGTTGTCAGATTATTGCCGTTGTCGTCGCTGACACAGATTTGTATAATCATACCGTTATTGCATACAATGGCATTTTGAATGGAAATCTTTGACGCTCTGTTATAATCACCACCAGCTTTTTTTACTTGTAATGTAATAGTGCCATTGGTATAAGAATAATATCCAAAATCTGAACTTTGTACAGTTCCGCGATTAATTTTTATAATAATATCGTTTTTCTGCATTGTTATAGTGCTGCCGCTTAATGAAAGAGAAACGCCGTCCATAAAATTAACATTGTCCTTGATATTGTCAAGAAAATTGAAAAACGCGGCTACTCGATCAAGAAGGGCAAAAGAACTGCCCGAAAACTTATAAATACTCATTTCTTATACCTCCAAAACTTCGATGTTGCCTATGACAGCCTGACCGGCTGAGTTTATGAGCACATAAGCGTTCATAGCTTTTATTTCAGCAGGAGGTGCCGGCGGCGCCGGACGATACCCCATATCCGCGCTGAATGAGATATCACCGCCGACGTTGAATTCAAAGTTCATCAGCCTGCACCTCCTTGCGGCACTGCCGAGACGTAGAGCTGCCCGCACAGCTTCCGGTGGGAGAGCCCCTGCGGATCCACGAGTCGGAAGTGTATGTCGTAGAGATCCTCGACGAGCGAGGCGGTGTCTGTGCTGTCGAGTACGACCGAGAAAGTATCATCGCTGAGTGTGCAGGACTTCGTAAGCACAGCTGTGTTGGGGGTGCTGTGCCTGCTCATGATGAGCAGCATGGTGCAGCCCGAGAGCGAGCTCGCGCCCGTGACCGTGACGTTGAACGCCGGGAGAGTGTCGCCCTGTATGCACTTCAGCTCCGGTATTGTATCATATAGGTTTGTCATATCAGTCCCTCCTTACTGGTTTTCGAGCGCCGCGACTCTGCTCGCAAGGTTTCTCATGGAGATAGCATTGCCGCCTGTGTCATGTGCTATCACGTCACTGCCCGAGCTTATGTTGCCGCCTGCATTGATCTGTCCGTCAGCGTCTATCTGTCCGGCAAGTGCATTGATAGTTAGAGTCATTGTCGGAGATGACGTGCTGGCGTCTTTCGAGAAGCGAATAGCAAATCCGTCTGCGATCACTTCTGTATCGAAGGTGCCGCTCCAAAGCTGCCAACCTCCGGGGAGCTGCTTGTTATGCACATTAGAGCCGTTCAGCTGTATAATGCTCTGAGTATTATCCTGTGTGGATATATTGACGCTGCCTCCGGTAATTGTGATAGCTGAAGCTGAGACATTACCGCTGCTGTCAACGTTGAAGGTGCCGTTCCCGTTGTTGATAGTGCCGTCGTTGATAGTCATAGAGCTTGCGACCACGTTGCCGTTTGAATCAACGTGGAACGTCCCGCTGCCGTTGTTGATCTCTATGCCCCGCAGCACTCCTGCGGTGATAAAGTCCGCGACGATAGCGCCGTTCATCGTGATCGCTGTGGAGTACGGTCCCTCGTAGCCGTTGGACGAATATCCGAAGCCGCCCGAGTTCCACCGCCAGACCTTCGTCGCGGTGTCCTTATCTGGTGTATCCATTATCAGGATCTCATTGCCGTTGACTACCACATAGCCGTTGATACCGGCATTGATGAGCGCCGTCGCTATGTCCCGCGCAGAGGAGAGTATGCTGTTCTCACGCTGCGGCAGCTCGTACTCGATGAGCTGATTCGTCCGCACGGCGATGTCGGTCATGCGCTCGGACTTATCGCCTATCTCGATCTGCGGCGTCCACGGCTTGAAGATGTCCACCGTGCGCTTCATCACCCGCAGCGGCTCGTTCAGCCCCATGAAGGAGTTGACGAAGGTGTAGGTGTTGCCCGCACGAATGCTCTGCTGTGAGCTGTCGAGGAGCGAGAGGTCGAGCACCTGTCCCGCGTAGGACTTCTTTATGCGGTTGTTATTCGCAAGGTAGGCCTGTCCCGCGGAGAGAAGATTCGCGGCGACCGTGATGTCGTCAAAGGTAACTGTGCCGACGATCACGCCGTATGCAGCTATCGCCGCAGCATCGTCGATGTACATACACCCGCTGTTGATCGATGTAATATCGAGGCGCTCCGCAGAGTTGCCCGGGTCGAGCTGAGCCCCGAGCGGTATCAGGCGCGAGACTATATGCGTGCTGTCGGAGCTTACCGCGAGGGACTTCATGTTCTTCGCGAGCTCTATTTTCGTGCTGCTGGTCGTGCCGTACTGGTGCAGGAAGTCGAGCACGAGCGAGCCGTTTACCCGCCGCACTCTGATCTCGCCGCCGATACGCTCAATGAGATTTATCTTGATCTCCTCGAGTGTGCTGCGGTAGGCTGTGGTCTTGCTGTTGGTGTTGTCGCCGGAGAAATCACACGAGCCGAGCGTGATATGCTTCTCCGCTGGCGTGATTGAGTTGTGCCAGTCGAGCAGCGCCGTCAGGAACTCCGCGACGGTCTTGCCCTCGTAGTGGTGATAGGGCTGTATACTGTCGCAGAGATACGCGAGAAAGCCCTCCGCGACCGCCTTTTTGCTCAGAACGCCCGACGTGCTCATGCTGGTCGTACTGTTGAGGAGCGTACCCTCGAACTCTACCTCATGCGTGCGGGTGTTCGTCATCGTGATTATCGTCCTGCGGTCGTTCAGCCCGGAAGCAAAACAGGGATTGGACGCGGGTACCGTGAACGAGAACGACGGTATCCCGCTAACCTCCTCCGCGAGCTTTCCAGCAGCGAGCCTGCGCAGACTGTGGCTGTCAGTCTCGTGTATCAGCTGCGTGGTGCCGCCGTTATCAATGCTTATCTCATACAATCATATCACTCCCTTGCCCATATCGAGGTAGTCGTTGAGGTATGCCGCCCAGCCCGCCGGAGTATTCGCGTAGAGTCCCTCCACGCAGTCCGCCTCGAAGGCGAGCAACAGGGAAGCGTCTACGGTGTCTATCAGCCCGTCGCGGTTGACATCGGCGAGGAGCTCTTGCTCGTGAGTGAGCCCGGACGGCTCACCGCCTGCGATGTTTGCGGCAGCTACGCTTATGAGCGAAGCGTCCACCGAGTCGGCGATTCCGTCTCCGTTGATGTCCGGATAGCGGGAAGTAGAAGCTGTGAACATCTTGTTCGCGTTCGGGTATATCTCAGGCAGTGCCTTGAACACAGCTTTCAGCGTGTATATGCCGTGGCTGCCGCTAATAGTCAGGGTAGGCTCACGGACGAGAAAATGATAGTCCGGGAGCATATCGTCGATGAGCTCCTTGCGACCTGCCCAGTGCAGCCACTTGCGGATAGCCATAGTCTTAACTTCTGCGAGCTTTATGTCCCGCTCGATGAGGTCGAATTGATAGGTGAGCGTGCGCTCGCCGTAGCTCGTGCCGTAGACGCTGCTGAAATCGTATGTCATGTTCGAGAACGGCACGCGCTCGGTGCAGTCGTCCTTCGGCGGCGTACCGATGTCGCGCTTGAGGAGTCTCATGCCATGCCTGCCATAGCTGTGGAAATCATTGACCTTTATGCCGCATCTCATGTAGTCAGCCCCCTCTCTTTGAGCGTTATCTCCGCGCCCTGCTGCTCATCGACGTAAGGCGCAACGCCCTCCGCTATGACGTCCTCGCCTATTTTAGCAATTACTGTGACATTGATCGGCGGGCGGTCGTCCTCGGGTGCGGTGTTGTTGTTGACTGTGCTGTAGTTGTTAACTGTGCTCACGATCTCGCTGGTCGGGCTCGGGACGTACTCCCCGCCGGTGTTTTCCAGCGCGCGGAAGCTGTCCACGGCGGTGCGGTCGATGTGGGCGTTGAGCTCGATATCCGGCGAAAGACGTATGCTCTGCATAGCCTCCGAAGCCGCAGCAGCGACGTCCGGAAGCTCTTCCGTGAAGCCTACACCGAGTCCCTGAGCGAGGTACTTGCCGATGCTGTCGCGCATTACCCTCGACGGTGAATTGATGCCAAAGGCGGACTTGAAGCCGTCGATGATGTCCGAGCCAAATCCCGAGATCTGATCCCAGAGCCAGCTCCCCATTGAGGTTATGCCGTTCCAGAGACCGGTGACGAGGTTCTTTCCTATGTTGAGGAGGTCTTCCGGGAGTGAAGCTATGCCGTCGGTTATCGAGGTGACGAGGTCGCTCGCGGCGTCCTTACCCTTCTGGAGGAGGTCGCTGCCCCATGTTACGACGCTGTCTATCACGTCGCCGAGGAGATCACCGAGCTTGTCGGGGAGCTCGGTCACAAAGTCCACGATACCGCCGACGAAATCCTGCGCAGCCCGCACTCCGGCGTCGATGATATCCGCGCCCCACTCTGAGATCTTAGTGAAGACCTTGCCGAGCGATTCGCTCATATCATCGAAGATGTCGCCCCAGAAATCACCAACGATACCCAGCAGCTTGCCGAGCCATTCGAGCGCCAGATTAGCGATAGAGCCGAGCAGCAGCACACACGCCGCGATGAGCTGCGGGGCGTTCTCGATGATAGCCTGCGCGACCTCACCGATGATGAGCATGGTCGTCTCGATGATCTGGTCGGAATTGTCCACGAGGTACAGCGCAAGCTCTGTGATGAGCTCGACCACTGCCTCTGTGAGCGGTCCGATGTTCTCGAGGAGCGACTCAGCGAGCGTCTGGAGGAGGAGCAGTGCACCGTCGAGGAGTATGTCAACGTTGTCCGCCAGACCAGCGACGAGGGCGGTGAGTATCTGTCCGGCGGCGGTGATGAGACGCGGAAGCGCGGCATTCAGACCGGCTATGAGCTGCGAGATGCCCTCCGCTGCGGACGATACAAGCTCCGGTGCCGCTTCGGCTATGCCCTCGGCGAGAGCTGTTACAAGGTCAAGAGCGATGACTGCGAGTTTCGGAGCAATGTCGAAAAATGCTCCGGTGAGCTGTACTGCAATGTCAGCAGCAACGCCCGAAAGCATAGGAGCGTTCTCTGCAAGCCCCTCTGCGAGCGCGTTCACAACGTCTACGCCGGCGGTGATGAAGTCAGGTATGTACTCCGTCAAGCCGAGAACTGCTTCTACAAGCACGTCACTCATAGACGAAATGAGCGAGGAAATGCCGCCGATTATCGTCTCGACTCTCGGCAGGATATTATCCGCAGCAGTCGCAGCGCTCGATACAAGATCGTCTATCAGCTTATCGAAATCCTGCCCGTCGTCGGCGATACCCACGAGTACATTGCTCCATGCGGCACCCAGAGACGCGAGCGAGCCGCTTATAGTCTCGCTTGCTTCCTTTGCCGTCGTGCCGGTGATACCCATTTCCGTCTGGATAACATGGATAGCTTCAACTACGTCCGCGTAGCTCGATATATCATAGTGGACGCCGGATATAGCCTCAGCGTCGGCAAGCAGGCGCTCCATTTCGGACTTTGTGCCGCCGTAACCCAGCTTGAGGTTGTCGAGCATGGTGTAGTTCTGCTTCGCAAAGCCCTGATAGGCATTCTGGATACTCTCCATGCTGCTGCCCATTTTGTTGGCATTATCAGCCATATCGACTATCGCCCTGTCGGCGACCTCGGCAGCTTTCAGCGTATCGCCGCCGAGTGAGGATATGAGTGCGGCAGAAAAGGACGTGACAGTCTCCATATACTCATTCTGAGACATACCCGCCGTCCTGAACGCCTCTGCTGCATTCTGCATGACACTGTCCTGCGCAGCTATCAGCTTGTCATACTCGCCGCGGACTGCGTCTACAGACTTTCCCACACTGGCTGCATACTCGTTCAGGCTCATCTCCTGAGCGCCGAACAGAGTCGATACACCGCCTGTGAGCTGCTCGTAGTCTGCATATGCGTCGAGAGCGCTCTTGCCAAGTGCGGCCATAGCTCCGGAAGCTACAGTCACCGCCCCGGCGACCGCAGCCATACCCTTGCTTGCAAGGCTGCCGAGCTTGCCGATACCGGACTCAAAGCCGGACTGATCTATCGCTGTATCAAATTTCAGTGTGCCGTCAAAAGCCATACTTACCCCTCCTTACGGGCAGTACGGCTCATAGGCTCAAAGTACTTGTTTTCCGTCCTTTATTATTATCTCAAATTCGCGCTTGCAGCCCCGGGTACACTTGATATGCACGCCGGAGCACAGCGCGGTGTTGTCGTATATCACTGTTTTTGCGCCGCAGTACGGGCATTTTATCCACTTTCTGTCAAGCGGCGGTATTTTTATTTTATCCATATCCACCTCACGAAAATACCGCGCTGATCTCGTCATCGGACATCTCATACGGCAACGCGATGAGACGCTGAATGCGTGCTATATCAGCGCGGCGCCTGCTGTCCTTGATCTGGCTGAGGTCGGCGCTGCGGTATGCCATGCGCTTCTGGCACTGCGAATCGTCCGGCAGCGCTGCGAACAGGCTGCGGAACTCCCACCAGTGCATCTCAACGGTCAGCAGGTCGATACCGTAGTACCGCCGGAAGTCCGCAAGCAGATACTTAGCGTCGTACTTCCAGTCGAATACCGGACGCTGCGGGGACTGCTCAGGCTCGTTGTCACCGTCATAGTCGGGCGGGTCGGGCGAGAGCTCACGCGCCGAATAAAAATCGAAAACCGCCCTGACGAGCTCACCCGTGATGAGCTCCGGCGGTTCGATCAGGTATCCAGCCATGAGCAGCAGCTTTTCCTCGGCGGTCAGCTCGCTGTCGTGGATCATATCCGCAAAGCGGAACCATTCCCGGAAATCTGTGACGATAGGATATTCCTCACCGTCGGCAGCAACACTCTCCGGGAACGGCTCATACAGCGCGTTTATCATTTTTTCTTAGCCGCACGCCGCTGCTGACGGTTCTGCGGCTTGTACTTCTCGAGCATCTGCGCTCTGCGCTGTACGGACGACATCTTCATCGCCTTTACTGCGTCGAGGAACGATGCATACACGTCCTCATACGCAGCAGCGCTCACCGGCACGCCCTTGAAGATCTTCTCGGACGTACCTGCGCCGAAGATGTTGTCGAAAAGGTCGGCGAACAGCTTGCAGTATGCTCTTATGCGCTCGGAGGCTCTGCCGTCCTTCGGCAGCGA
Organism: Ruminococcus sp.; assembly: GCA_016288815.1. Taxonomy (GTDB): domain Bacteria; phylum Bacillota; class Clostridia; order Oscillospirales; family Ruminococcaceae; genus Ruminococcus. The sequence goes on along the minus strand of JAEELF010000037.1, from coordinate 69,783 downwards.
CTTCTCCGACTCTGCCATGATGTCGAACGCCTTTTCGTAGCGTTCCATGACATCGGCGTCCTCGAGGTCGAGCTCAAGGCTGACCCCGTTTATTTCCCATATATTCTGGCTCATAGGCTCACTCCTAATTAATTATTCAGCTTCTTCCGACTGCTCGTCATCTGTATCCTCGGGGTCGCTGTCCTGTTCCTCGGACACTTCCCCGGCTACCTAAGATGCAGCGGTGAATGTGCAGGTCTGCCAGTCGTCGGAAGATGTCGCGGTTCCCTGAACGAGCTCGCCCTTTGTCTTGAAGTTGCCCGAATAGGTGTAGATATTGATGTTGTCGCCCTCGGTGGAGGGGATAACCGCGTAGTCGCGCTTGGTAGCAGTGCCTGTGTCGATGTCCACGACGATGATGCTTCTTACAGCGTCGTCGCCGATGAGCTCCTCGTCAGTGATCTTGATGATGTCGGTCTGCACAGCCTTGTCCGTATGGCGGTCGAAGGCGTAGGCGATAGAGGGAGAGTATCCCACTACGTCAGACTCCTGAAACGGCTCGTCAACGTACTGGCGATTGTACTCGATAGGGTTCTTGTTGGTCGTGAGCTGCGTGAACTTCGGCATTCTCGTGTAGGTGATAGTAGTAGTACCACTTGACGTTGTCGGAACGCCGTAGAACGCGACCTTCTTGTGTCTTGCAACTATGGACATAGTTATTCCTCCTCATATAATAGTCTTAATTGTATCTGGTATCTTGCCGTATTTGCATCCGTGTCGAAGGCATATCCGCCTGTGAGTACTTCCACGCTTATGGCGATACGCCCGTCCAGATCCGGCACGATATCATTGTAATTATTCTCGAATATCCAATCGGAGAAGTGCTCGTAAAAGCCGAGATTCTCAATGTTCTTATTAACATCCTCTCCGTAGTATTCACGGCTTGCAAATAGAAAAAGGAACTGCTTCATACAGGTGCCATCAGTGTATTGCCGATAGATTGGATTGCATGGTACTGTTTCAACCGTGTAACCAATAGGCTCACTGCCGAGGCAGTCGACAAGCAGAGCTCCGTCCTTCAGCTCCGGGAATGTCATGATATAGTCCCGAAGGCATTCAATAATAGGTTTCAATCAAATTTCTCCTTTAGCCCTCGTCTTATATCAGGCAGATGATCGGCTTTCATGCGTTCCAAAAAGAACGGACCTCTCAGCCCCTTTGTCCCTTTTGCTGCATTAAGTCCTTCTTTTCCTCGACCTGCATTTGTATAGTATTGCCCTCTGGCGTAAGGGGCGGTATACTCAACCACTCCCGATCCAACCACTGTGCCTGATATGCCGCTTTTCTTCATGATACCTGTTCTAAAAGGTACATATGGATCCGAGTATCTAATCGTCTCACTATCAACGTACTTTTGAGCTTGTTGAAACTCAGCTTGAGAACGAGCTTTAAAATCAGGTTTAAATGAAATCCCGGTAAATCTTAGCATTCTAAGTCACCTCTAATTAGTATTTGATGACCTTTACTCGGCGGTGATCTCCCAATGCTGAACGAGAGGAGAACCATATCGTAAGTCTGATGATTTCATTACAGTCATTGCATTAGACGGAGGCTGCTCATCGTCTATAACAGTGCCAACAATGCGGTCTCCGGTTTTCGGAGAATAGCTTGTTGATGCAGCAGGTATTGAAACAAATGCGACATTTTTAGGTGACCTGTCAGAACCGTCTGCCTGCTCCGTATTTTCCTCCCAATAAATCTCTCCGACCTCGTGACGAATGTAAGTAGGCGCTCTGTTCTGCACAGTTTTTTCATAAATTGTGCAGCCCGGTCGATTAGTATACATCTCAGTCCACTCCTTTGTACAGCAGTCCGGTATTGCCTAAATGCCTGCTGATCGTGCTGTAAAGCAGATCGTTCAGACCTGTATCATTACCGTTGAGCAGTGCGGATATTGTTTCAGCTCCAGTGTGGTACGTTACACTGTACTGTCCGATTTTCTCAGAAGAAATATCTGCACCTGCTCCGCTTGAAGTTCCGCTGCCTGAAGAAGCAGCGGAAAAGCGGTAGATATTTTCAGCAAGCTCACAGCAGCAGGAGCTTATCTTGTTTGTAAGCTCCTCCGGTATTTCCGCTGATATGCGGTCATAGGTCTGCTGATCAATATATTCGGAAGCTCTGGCGGCACAGTAGTTAAACTGTTCTTCAGGTATCATACTGCCGCCGTAAGTTCCTGAATAATACGAGTAATTTGCGTAGTTCATCACTTGATATCTGATGCTGCTACGGTAATATATCCGACAGATACCACCTTAGACGAACTGAGGTTGACTATCTCAATAATATCACCAGCACTTGCAGCTATCTCCGTAGTACCGGAGGTAAGAGATGTACCGGCATAGTTAGACGATGTCTGGTTATATGTTGCTCTGGATGCAGGATTTACCTTGTAAGCATATGTAGTGCCAGTATTGCCTGCGGTAATAGTAGCAACTGTTGTACCGGTGGTTGAACCCTTAGCAAGTGACACTGTAAGTGCAGCAGGAGAATATACTGCACGGATAGCAGCGCTGCGAGTAACCTTATGATCGTAGACATTACGTCCCTGAATAGCTGAAGCGCCGATGTATTTTCCAGAACCAGAGAGATCCTGGAGATGTACAGGCACTGAGAATTCCTGAGCTCTTGTAGCAAATCGAGGATGACCTGCTATCATAGCAAGATTAGCAGTTTCGTCCTCCCATTCAATAACAAGGAATCCAGCGATCTTTCCTATAGCTCCAGTTTCCTTGACACTGTCGCCAAGACTTGAAGCACCTGTGAACTCCGGAGATTTGAGCACAAGTGCCATTGCATCAGGAGTCACAAGGAGATATCTGTTCTTCTTCGGAACGTGTGCTTTGTTCATGTCCTTGCGGACATCAACGATAGCATCATAGATATTGTCCTTGGTAAGAGCAGCTACACTGGTCACTGTTGCCGCTGCAATAAGTGTTGTTCCGCCGTCAGTGTCTATCCGGTTGGCAAGGCTGTATGTTCCGCTGTCAAGACGTTCTGCGACTATATCATCAGGAACTGATGCAGCGTCATAGCCGTCTATGATCTCATTTACAGCCTTGTCTTTTGTTATGTTCATAGTAATATATTCGGTTGTTCCAGTGCTGCCGCTTATACCGTTTGCCTTGTCGTAATCAGATACCTGGACCTCCGTGTCACGTGCAGGTATCTTTACCGATCCAGCCGAAGGGGAGCCCTCATAGTCAGTGTTAAATACAACGCCGTCCTTGAGGACAAGTTCTTTTCTGAGCTTTGCAAGCACCAGCTTTGAAAATCTTTCCTGAAGTTCGTGAGCCATAATAATGTACCTCCTTAGTCGATTTTAAGTCCGGGATTTCTGGCAAGGAATGCAGCTTCAACGCCTGTCACGCCTGTGGATGCACCGCCGTGAGTATCGTATGAGAATTTAGGCGGAACGGGATCAGTCTGAAAGGCATCAGGGTGAGCTTCTTTGAAGGCATTGATAACGTCATCGCCGCCGATGAGCTTGTCTCCCTCGAACTTGAGCTGCTTTTCGATGAGCTGATTCGTGAGATAGTCCTCATAAATGCTGTCCTTGAGCTTGAGTCCCTTTACAAGACCGCCGACTTTAGTCTTATGCTCAAAGGCGAGGCGGTCTGCTTCTGACTTCTTGTACTTCTCCTCCCAGTCAGCGGCTGACTTCTTCACGCCCTCGATGTCCATATCGGCGTAGGACTTGATAGTGGTGTTTGCTTCATCAAGCTGCTTCTGAACAGCAGCAGTGCTGTCCTTTTCTGTCTTGATGTCTGCGTTGTAGGTATCGGTTATGGACTTAATGGCTGCTTCGTCTGTGATACCGAGACCTTCGAGGAATTCTTTGTTGATCATTGTGTACCTCCTTGTGGGTATAAAAATAAGACGTGTTACCGTCTTTTTCTGCTTTTCATTCGTTTGTGGCGTTTGCGTGCCAGTATTTGCTGGACGTAGATCAGATAGTCGGGAGAAGCTCGCTCCGGGTACGTCAACATATCCAGTATGGAGAAATAGCTTGGGTTATACATTTGAATATCGACCGCCTTTCAAGTATAAAATTAGCACCTGTGGTGCTTACGGCTTATATGAATGAATAGTCTGTAAAATATGCTTGAATTCGCCACTTTTGTAAGCGCCAACGGCAATAGATTCATCTTCTCCGAAAAAGTAGATGTATGTGCCTTTAGGTTCCATAGCTTCGATGTTGTGCTTTTTCATCAGCTCGTCAAGCTCTTTGAGGAACTTCCTCTGTTTTTCGGTCATAGTATCTCACCTCCTTTATTTTTAAGCATAATAAAAACGCCCTTTAAAGAGCGTTTTTAATACTGTGATATTTTATCCATAATAGATTCATAAATCTTTCCTTTAGGTGTAGGATCATAATTCTTATCAAGGTGATCCATTATTGCTTCAGCAACTTTTTCATCTAAAAGGAAATATTCATCGTCGTTTAAATCTGTTGTTACATCAAACGGCAGCCCTAAATCATTGATTGCTGATATTTCCTTATCATCAAAATTAATTTTCATCAAGGAACACCTCCATATTTCTTTCTTGTTTTAGAACCTGTTTCCCATACAGTAGCTAAAGTACCAGTCTCCGGGTTTAATTGCGGTCTTGCTTTGTTACCAATAAATTCGATACTTTTTCTGCCTTTACTATCTAATTTTATTTTACCAGTATGTAGTGGATTTGTCAAGGCATTTCTAACATCTTCAACAGATAGATTTCTGGCGACTGCTCTGGGTCCGAAATGATCACTAACACTTGTTACAGTATATCCATTACTGGTAACTGTACCAATAAGATTCTGAAATTCAAGTGACTTCTTGTTTGTCCAAACTGCTTTTTGACTAAGGCTTTTGTCAAAACCGTTGTTCCAAACTCGGCTTGAATCCGGCATATTTCCAGTTTCCTTCAAGAAATCCGCTAATTCTTTCTCCTGCCTTTTCAATTTAACAGAGGACAAATTAAAATCTGTTTCAAAGTCAGTTTTTAATTTGTTGTTAGTCTCACAATCTATTGCTGCTTTGTATGCTGCTATTTCCCTTTTTCTTGATCGGATATCCCTCTCCATTTTTCTCTGCATCTGAGATATCTCATATTCGGAGTACATTTCGCCGTTGTATTCGATGTTCTTGGCATTCAGTTCTTTAAGGCGTTCGTCCGTGTAAGCTCTTGTGCTTATGCCCTCGAAGAACGGATACCAGTCATGACGGCAGTTCCAGCCGCCAAAGCCGTCACCTGTGCCGTAACCAATATCCTTCTTGGATAGATAGCCCTTGCGTCCGCTCAGACTTACTATTTGACCCTGCCATTCTGCGTGAGAGGGGCGCGCGCCAGAGTGAGCTGTTATCTCCATAAGATCGGTACCCATATCCTGAGCATTTATCTCAGATAGCTGACGGCAGGTCTGCCCGACACCTGTCAGCACTGCACGCCTGACAGCCACATCGAGTTTGTCGGTGTGACCGGAAGGATATATGATCGCAGTCCCTTCGACAGCAGCAGCCTTCACGGCATTGCGGATAGCGGTGTTGTAGTCAAAAGCACCGCTTGTTATCTGCATATACGCATTGTTAACAGCTGTTATGTATAGCTGCTGCGAAGCGTTGGCTGTTGTAAGCGTGAGGTTGCTCAGATCTCCGGCACACTTGATATATCCGGCGTTGAGTGTTTGCAGAGCCGCAGGAGAAAATGAGCGTATCTCACTGAACCCGGCGGCTTTGGCGAACACGTTATCATTCCGGGTAGCGGTAACGCCTGCCTCCTCAAAAATGCGCTTTATTTCGTTCTGAGATTTGCCGGAACGAGCTGATACCTCAGCAAGGACGTCTTCATATACCATACCGGCTTCCTGAAGCTGCTTTGCCTGCCATATGGCAGTTTCAGTCATTTCACCGTTCTTCAGGAGCCGGCGTGTGATATCACTTATTATTGCGTTATCCAGCTCTGCATACAGCTCTACGAGCTGCTTCGTGCATTTATCATAATAATCCGGCGTTAGCATTTACATCACCGCCAAACAGCGGAGCAGGCTCCGGTATCATCTCCGCCGCCTTCTCTTCGGAGCAGCCGAAGTACCAAGCGAGGAGTTTCTCCCATTTGTACTTGCCAGCAGTTGCAAGCTGTAACCGCCGTGCATACTCAGCTTCACGGTCAATAGCTATTCCGTCGCCCCACTCGAACATTGTTTCATAGCTGCCGGAAGGTGCAAGCTTGTAATAGTCAGCATACTCATTCATTATCCAGACTACCTGTTTCAGTGCGTCCTCCAAAGCCTTCTGCTTTTCCTGCATACTGGATCTTGATGTATCTTTGCTGGCACGTACTTCCTCGGCTGTCTTTTCAACAGTTTGCGGATCCGATATTGTGCCGTAGGCGAGATCGCAGTCGAATTCTATACGCTGCAATATCCTGTTAAATCCGTGAAACAATGCACTATCACGAATAGTCGGAGAAAACTCCTTAAATAGGTCGCCGTTGCCAGAACCGTTAAGAATACGGTACAGCCTTTTTTTGCCTCGTGGAATAGCAGGCTTGCCTTGTTCTACCTTGAACATAGAGCTCTCTGCCATGATAGCGAGCTCAGAGCCCTGATATTCCCACATTATCTTTTCCCAATGCTGATCAGCCTGACGTATGTGCTCCGCAGCCTTCTTGTAGCAGGACATTCCAAGAGGAGAACCAATGTCGATGTTATTGACGTCCGGCATTCTGAAATATGCGAAAAGCGGACGCTCAACGTCCCTTATTACCATATTCGATGTATATCCGCTCCACTGATCAACATCATCCAGCCTGCATTCACTTCCGAGAGTATTGCTGTCTTTGCTTGAAAAAGCTCTGTTCTGAACAGTATAAACACCGCTTTCAGTATCGAGCCTGTGATATTCAAGGCGAGTATAGTGTGTCCTACCGGAAGTATAACGCTCCATAAACACCGCAGCAGTCATCTCCCCGTCAGAGCCAAACTCTACTGGATAAAAACGGTCAGCAGTTATAGTTTCCACCTTTATCTTTTTGCCTGACAGATAGGGCTTGAACACTACACCGCCCAGAGCACAGGCGAATTCAGTCTTTGTCCGGATATTTGTCATAAAATCCGAATACTGCTTCTGGAGATAATCAGCACGCTCAGAGCCGGTTATCCATGACTTGCCATTATTTGTTATGAACTTTGCTGTTTTAGAGGCTATACCAGATGCCAGCTCAAGACTGACAGTGTCTTCGATGAGCCAGTATGATTCGTTTGTATAAAGCTCACTCCAGCTCCGGATAGCCTCCTGCATTTTACTTGAAACAGGAATGGATATTCCCATAGCCTTTTCGATCTCAGCTCCTGATATCAAATTCATCACCTCCCAAATCTCTTAGCAGTGAATTTCTGAGGACTGTATTCACAAGGTATCTTGTATCGTCCATAGCGTGATCGTGTTCCTTGATGACTGTATCCGTTTTTGCCTTTTCGTCCCAGCGGTAAAGATGTATCTCTTTAAGGAAGCCTTTGCAGCTCCTGTGAACGAGGATCTCCCCAGCCTTCATCAGCGTTGATGTCCTGCGTATGCCTCCGAGGACGTCGTTGTTCGCCTTGCGGACGTTGAAGCGACCGTGACGGCGCACGCACTCAATAAAGCTGGCAGCAGAGGGATCGATAATGACCTGCTGTATGTCATTATCTCCGGCGAGCTTTTCAAGCTCTGCATAATGCTCCTCATCAGTCCTTGATATGCCTTCCTTTCGTGCCTCGTAATAATACTCTGCAACACGGATAGCCTTATCATCAGTAACACACCAAAGTCCCATAGAGCAGGGGTTGAGAGTTCCATAGTCCATACTGATGTACCATTCACACCACTCCGGAGAAATAAACTCGTCGATGATATATTTATCATTCCACTGGGTATAGACAATGCCGTCAGCGACCGCCCACTTTCCCCTGATATACCTATCATAGAATACTCCGGTGTAAAGGCTTTCGTAACGAGCTTTTACCTTCGGGTCGAGGGAATAGTTGTCGTCCATTGTAAAATGGAGATATGCAGCGTTTTTCTTGTCAAGCTTTAGTATCCATTCTTTGTAGAACCAGTGCTCCGGAGAATCAGGATTGCAGTTGAACCAGAAGCGCGAACCTTTAACAGAACATCTGGCAAGAGCCTGCTCCACGAAAGACTTCGGCATAAGGGCGACCTCATCAAACATAACGCCTGCGAGCGTCATACCCTGAATGAGCATATATGAGGATTCGTCCTTGCCGCCAAAGAAATAATAACGGTTTGTGCGACCGTTTATCGTAACATCAAAACAGCTATGACTCAGCTTCAGCTCTATTTTTGCGATCCCTTCAAGCCACTGCTGCATAGGCATTATAACATTTCTGCGGATAGAGCCTGCTGTTTTACCACATACAGCAAACGTCTGACCGTTGAACTGAGTGCAGCTCCACAGCATAAAGCCTATGGTCATAGAGAGCGATTTGCCAGAACGCACTGATCCGTCACAAATTATAGCGTCGCAGTTCTTGGTCTCTGGCAGCTTCCACCAGAACATTGATCTGACTTGCTTTGGTGAGAATTTATTATAGATCATTTGAACTTTCTCCGATCATCTCAAGAAGATTAGTGATCTGACTTCTGTCAGCTTCAACACTTTCACCTGCTTCCGCTGCATTTATTATCTTGTTGATCTCTGTTTCAGCCGAGATCAGAGCGGCGTTATCTTTGATGAAAGCATAAAGCTCCATGTGACGCTTACGGAATTCCTCGGCGAGCTTTTTCCTTTGCTTAGGTTCAGGAGTGTTCAAATAGTCTTTTACAAATGTTTTAAGGTCAGTAAAATCGGAATTCTTCACAGCATTTTTACTGTCCTCATATTTGCTTAGTCCGCTGATCAGAGCGTCAAGACTTTTTTTCTTGATGCAGTTCAATACTGCCACCTCATTTCGGGTATAAAAATAAGGGCTTTATTTGCCCTTTTTTGACGTTGTATTCTTTCAGGTGTAATTTTACAAGCGAAGTTATTTAAACGCGCAGAAACGAAATTAAACGCATTTTAAATGATGATTTTTGGGCGTGCTCCGCCATTCAGATTTTTGTAACTTAAAAATCTGTTCTAAACCCATACTCATGCGCTCATCAGCCGGGACGAATCAACCGTGAAGATGTTTACGCACTGTTTTTTATATTCCGATGACCGGCAGTGTTATTTTATGTTCAACTCCGAACAGCTCCACCTTTATTTTGGCGCGGCGCTGCCGGAGATCAAGAGATACTATATTATCAACGTAATTCCTGAGCACACCGGAAAGTACCATTTTTGCACCCGCTGCTGTCGTGTACACTTTGGACGCTTCTATCGGATTTCCATCGTTATCAAGGATTTTTATGTACAATGCTTCGGCGGAAGGAAGTTTCTCCGGCTTTCCGAATCCAAGGAAACGAATCACGCCGTCAGCGCTCCGTATCCGATAGTAAGATTCATCAGTCAGATCACACTCAACAAAAAGGTATTGAGTAAAAATCAGCTTCTTCTGTAAAAGCCATTCTCCGCCTCTGCGGATATAGAGCTCCTCAGACGGACACAGCACTGTATATCCGCGCCCTCTTATTATTTTTGCCGCTGATTCTTCAAAGCCGGGTTTGATCTGCAATACATACATATTCATTTCATCACCCAGCCTTTGTTTTTTCCTTGAGGAATTTCTTTACTTCCTTGTACAGATCAGGACGTTCCGCAGCCATTGCCTCAAAAATAAGCGATTGGAACTGCTCCGCACCATTTTCAAGTATATCCTTGTTCTTAATGTCGACCTTGCGCTTATATGCTGCTGCTCTTGTTAAAGCTATGGCGTGTTTGGAGAGCGTATCAAAGTCCAGTTCTTTCAGCTGGTCCTCATTCATTCTGCTGACAGCATCGAGCATCTGTCCGCTGAGGAGTCTAAGTATACCTTCGGTAATATCAAGATCCGGATACTTTTCAGTCTCCTCCATTATAGCACGAAAATTCTGCTGGCTCATTCTCAGAGCGTCCAGCGTGCTCATCAGGTTCTTGGCATAGCGACCGACAGCTGCTATTGAAACGCTCATACCGTTTTGCTTAATATAGTCAACGATCTCACGGTATAGAGCTCCTGTCTTTATCATTTCGTCAACGGTCTCTTTTACTGTGGGATCGAGCTGATCTATTTTAGAGTGCTTTCTGTTCCCCATACTAAACCTCTATGCATTCATCTACCTTTACACAGGCGATGATCTTAATACCGTCCGCCGAGACCTTTGCCTCAATATCGTTGAAATCGCAGTCGGCAAGCGTTGTGCTCTGCTTACTGCGAATATTTCTCATATTGATGTATCCTGACTCGGAAAGGTAGTTTATACTGTCCCTCAGCTCCTGTTCACTCATTGAGGGTTCGAGAGCATATTTTAGCTCAGAGAGCTGCACATATTTCTCGCGGAGCAGGTTAATACCTTTGAGCACGACTCCGTTATTCCTGAAGAACTTCTTCTGACGGATACGCGCCTGCATTTCTTTTGTTTCCAATGCCTTTCACTCCTATCTGCTGTAATAGCTATCTATCTTACTTTCAAGCCGGGTCATTACCCGGATAAAATCCTCGTTTTTTGTGGTATGCTCCTTGATATAGTCAATATTGTCGGTCAGCTTCTGCATAGTTGCTTTTATCTCTGCAACTTCGGCTTTGGTCGCGTATTTCTCAGACAACTGATACTGAGCTTCACGACTTTCACGCACCTCACGCTCGAGCTTGTCGATCTTCTCCATTGTTCGCTTGAGAAAATAGCTGATGATACCAATAGCTATCGTTATTCCCGACGTTATAATGAAATAGATCAACTCACTCGCCATGCTCTCACCGCCATAAAAAGAAAAGTAGTACAATCAGTTTGTTTTAACTGAATTATACTACTTTTAATAATAAACAATAAATATAAGGATTATAAAGGAATTCACTATCTCAACTATTATCAAAACTCATCTGTCCTTCCAGCGGAGCGGTACGAAGCTCTTTCCGTTTAGGGGCAACGATATCGCGTATCGTCATTTCCGAAATTCCGTACTCACGGGCAAGCTCCTTATAGTTAGCACCGTCGAATTTTTCATTCAGCTCTTTATCTCGTGTATCTTTGAGTACCGAATCCACCTTCTGGACGTAAAGAAGGCTGCCGCCATAATAGTTTATAAGCTTCTTGTATGCTTCCAAGCCGATGACCTCAGCAAGCTCACGCTGATCGTCACGAAGTTGATCTAAACTGATGAGCTTATTAATATCCATTACCCTCCGCCTCCTTTTGCAGCAGCCTTGCGTTCGGCGCTGCGGACATATCTCTTGAGCTGCTCTATAAGTCTTGTGCCGTCATCAAAGTTGATCCACTTAAATGGATCTGTTCTAGATACGGTTATACCGAGTATCTTTTGTATTGCACCGATGAGTCTGTCACATACGCCTGCTTCAGTTGGTTCGAGTTCTGCAAGGCGGTAGATGTACCTCCATGCAAGTTTTTGCTGAGGATAGGTCATCATTCCCTGAACTTCTTTTTTACTGCGCTTTTTCAATGGCCTATCATGATTCTTCATTTTCATGCGTTCCTGAAGCTCATGCTGCACTGCGTTGGCTTCGGATGTCGTCAGCTCACTGACGTGCTCCTTTCCGGTAATGCCATACACGAGCTGATGAAATGCGTCTTCCTTATTTCCTCGCTCGACCATTCCAAGTCCTGATGCCAGAGCGTATAGTCTACCTGTCATTGTTGCCATTATATCACTTCCTTAATCTATAATTTTTCTTTCGATCCTTTGGGATAATGTGTTGATTTCCCCGTGTTAGCTGTATTATCCGTCCGGCAAGTCCTTCATCGATGTCGATCAGCTGATCAAAAGTAAGCTCAGAAGATATGATAGTCATCAATCTATTTCTGCCGCGATAATCAATAAGCTCAAATGCCAGTTTGATATCAGCGTCACTTACAGTGTTCTGCTTGAAAAGATCGTCAATGTACAGTACATCTGTACGCTTAAAGCCATCAATAACCGTTTTGTATTCAGGATCATTCACAAGAGCTTTGAGTGTAGTGGAATCCTCGCGCCAGATGAAATACCGTGCGGATCTGCCTTTTTTTATCATAGCACCAACAATAGCAGTGCATAAATGCGTTTTTCCGCAGCCGCTCTGACCTCCTATGTAGAAGCAGCCATTGTCACGCTCTGAAAAGCTGTGCGCCGCTGCCTTCAATGCTGTTTGCCACTCTTCTGTACACTCATAACTCCTGAACGTGCAGCTCCTTAGGAGCTCTTCAAGTCCACTTTCCTTTATCCTCCTGAGTGTGTCACGATATTTGAGGCACTTGCATTCCGCAAGCACCTCATTTCCATCTACTATTTTTTCAATGTATCCTTTGTTTTTGCATAACGGGCAGTCATAGCCTTTAAGATCTCCGGGACTATTGTTATAACTCTCAGCTTTCAGCCGAAGGAATTCAGTATACGGCAGCTCCGTATTGATCTTCGGTATCTCGAATTTCAAGTGCTCCACTCTGATCCTCCTCCCAATCGCGCCGGTTAAGCCATGTTTGTGCAAGCGGAATGTACTTCATGTTGATGTGCTTCCAGTCCTTTAGCTTTGACTGACGCTCAAGCTCCTTGAGAAGCAGTAGCAGCGTGTCCTCTGACTGCACATATTTCTCAAAGGTCTTTAACGCCTTTGGCTTTCCCTCTTTTCGCGGATACGCTTTCCAAAATCTATTGAATAGTTCGTTATTGGTTTTAGTGGGCTTATTCATCGTTTTTTGTTCTCCTTTGACAGCCTATCAGATATGTACCTGATAGTCGGCTTCACATAGGACAGGATAGATACGATCCCAACGCTCACCGGCGGAAGCAGCATTATCACTTTTTCCTGTTCAAGCATTGAGCTCACCGTCCGTTTCTTTATGAAAGACTGTTCTCTCAGCTGCAAGCACCTTCTCAGCTTCCGCCTCAAAACGATATTTATATTCTGGGTACGGGCGAGGGATCTCCGCCTTTGCAAGATCAATGATTCTTTTTAAATCGCGGTTCTCGTTCTCATAGTGTGCTATCTGACGTGCGCCATTATCAGCTGATTCTGTGCGCTCTCTGAGAGCCGTTTTTAGTTCGTGGATATGTGCCTTTACATCGGATTCAGTGTACCATTCGCCATCGATCCACATTAGAATTCACCTCGCAGTATCAAATCAACAGATATGTCAGTCATCGCTACTAATGTCTGATGTGTGCAGACATCGCACGGTTCTCCGCTGGGGTTATCACCTTTGCACCCCACGCATGGTGCAACGACAATTAAGAAGTAATCAATTACTGTTTTCATCGTCAGCACCTCCATTTTTATTGGTATTAACTTCTTGAAGAAATAGAAGACGTGTCAGTACACTGATGAGCTCAAGCGGATCATAGTGCGTATTTCCAAGCTGATTTACAACGAACTGAAGAGCATAAAACATTGACAGAACAATTTCATTTCCGTCTTCAGACTTGATCTGGGAAAAACTATACAGCTCGCGATTATCCTCGTCTTTAAAGCAATCCGTTATGGCGGTAACAAACTGCATTATCATTTGGTCATTCATCTTCGTCACCCCCGGCAGCAGTGATCTCAGTCTTCATTCCTCTGGAAACATTGACAGCAGCGTTTACCTTTGTGATAATATCCTTGAGGATATTATCATTTATCTGCCCGTTATTGTTTACCTTGATGAATGTACAGATGTTCTCCCATGCAGCGGCTTCATTTATCAGGTACGCCATATCTGACGCCTCAGTTTCAGAAAGACCCGCGAGTGTCATGAGATTATTCTTGTCTTTATCAAAGCTGATGCCCTTGATTTTTTTCAGCAGTACACGCTTTGATTTATCGTCGCAGCTGAGGTTGCTGATAATTTCTGCTACACTGCCCTCACAGTATTCTCCATGCCAGATAGCAGAAAGAATACGCTTTGCAGGAGCTTTGAGTGTGTATGTTGTCTTCTGCTCTACCATGCTCGGATAAACAGCTCCGAATATGCTTTGGAGAAGCTCTCCGGCGACAACTGAAACAGTATCCGATATCGTTACCGATGCAGTGTTGTTATCGCTGCTTGTCCAGCTTACGGATTTAAGCTTTGTATCAGTAAGTTCCTTTTCAGCTTCCAAGAGCAGCATTGCCTGAAGCCTGTCGTATTCCTCATTAAGAAGCTTTTTAGCGCTGCTTATCTCTGCCATTCTGTCAATGACAGCGTTCATATTCTCCATATCAGATAGCCTCCTTCATTTCATTTGCACACTTAGCGCAAACTGTGATATCCTTGTACTTGTGGATATTCGTATAGTCTCCGCAGAAGCGGCACTGCGGAGCGTGTGCTCTGATAATTACCGCTCCGTCAGATGTCGGCTCGATATCCACCGACATTCCCGGCTTCCAGCCGAGACGCAGGCGCAGATCCTTCGGGATCGTAATCCCTGCGGAGCTTGTAAGCTTTTTTGATGTCATAGACATTACCTCCTATTTGATTATCAATATTCTTTGGTCTGCCATCATCAGTACCGGGAGACCGTCCCCGGCAGACAGCGGAGCGTGTCCGCTGTTTCGGCGTTATGTATCAACTTCGTCATTGATTCGCTCAAGAGTCCTGTCGAGTTTGAAATCCACCATTTCCTCAAGCTGTCCGTACTGCTCCGGTTCAAGTGAAATGCACATCTGAGTTATCATTATAGTGACATCTGCGAGCTCATCGATGAAGCTGTCGTAATCCTCGCCCTGAGCTGCTTCGATGAGCTCCTCGCACTCCTCCACAAGTTTATCCTGCTGTGCCTCGAAGCCATAATGTCTAAGGATATCCCTGCATTTTTCCAATCTTTCTTCGTTCTTTGTCATTGTTGGTTTCCTCCTGAATATTATTTTTGGTCTGCCATCATCAGCGCCGGTAGACCGATCCCGGCGGACGGTGGAGCCTGTCCACCGTTTCGGCTGTTATTTCAATTTGCTTTACTATCCTTAGCCTCAAGCAGTTCTTCCTCAATAGGAAGCACTATCTTGTAGCTATATACCTTTGCTCCGTCCTTGTAACCCTTATTGTAGATCTCCTTGTATCGTATCTCTTTGAAATACGACTCTGCAAATTTCCAGCCTATATATCCAACGAGGATCAGAAGCAGGGGAAGAAGTATCTCGCCGCCGACTGCAAAATGCTTATCTATTAGGCTTTCTACTGCCATGTTCGTAAGCTGCATAAGGCACGCACCGACTATTGCTCCGCAGCATACCGTTTTTATGTACTCTTTCATTTTGTTCTCCTCCAGTTAAATGTTATCTATAAGTTCTATCGAATCATTGTTTTTTGTAAAGTGAGTCTTAAGCCTTTTGAATGAAGTGAAATACGGGCTATAATACTCATATGTATATTTCTTGATCCACTCTTCCTGCTCTTTCTTTTTCATATGCTTAAAAGCTGATGATTTCCTGACATAATTGGTGAGCAGAGATTTAGTTTTTTTGCAATAGAACTTCCTGCTAATCTCGCAGTCATTTGTGATCCATTCTCCCTTGATATATCCGTCCACATATACTACAAGAACGTATTTCAGCGAGCCCGGTTTTTCCTTTTCTACCATTACATTAACATCATAACCGTCTATGCGAAGTTTCACTCCTCCAAACGGATAACTGAGCTTGTTTTCGACCTTTTCCCAATCAGTCGCTGTCATTTGTATCCCTCCATTTCGGTATGACCTTTGTATGTCCTGTATGCCTGCTTAACAGCAGCATTTCTTTATCTGTATTCTTAACTATGAGCCATTCCTCAGGATCAAGATTAATGCTGCGGAGGAATATCTTCTGGGATTTGTTAGGGGCTTTTCCGTGCTTCATTTCACACCTCTATATTCATTCCCTTGGCTGCTGCCACGAGTCCCTTGAAGGAATAGTCCTCGTTGTCGTATGCGTTGGAAAACAAGTTTATAACTCCCCTGATAGCCTGCGGAGTTCTGGCAATGCGATGCAGGAAATCAATTTCCTTGTCCATATCACCGACTTCCAGCAAAGGGAACAGCTTGATGATATCCTCACGCCGTATCTGCTCCTTAGTATATACCTGCTTCTGCTTTGTGCGGTTCGCTATCTGAGCGAACTCAGCTTTCTTGCTGCCGATACGGGCAACTGTATCAAGATTGCCGATGAAGCATATACCGAGTGTCTGACCTTTGTCATTGAAGTAGTCTGAGAAACTCCTCAGAACCTCTATACACTTCAGCGTAAGGTGTTGAGCTTCGTCAAAAATGAGCACCTGTCCGTCTGAAAGCTTCCGTGCGACCGATAACCAGAGCTCATCACGGGATTTCTCCTGAGGAGCGTTTATCCGGTCTGCAATGACCTTCAGCAGGCTTTTTATATTTGTCAAACAGGGATTAACTGTTATTAAAATGCTGTTTGCAGGGTGATCCTCAACGTATTTCTGAGCCGCTTTTGTCTTTCCTATACCTGCATCTCCGGCTGCGACTGCAAGTCCGCCCTTGACTTGACAAGCGCCTATTATGTCATAGATCTGAGCCGATATGCTTGTAGAAACATATTTCAGCTCTGTATATGTAAGCTGTGCCTTTTCCTTAACGCCAAAATATTCAGCTATCTTATCAAAGACCTTCTGCGGATCAGCGGCATACTTACCGTTTTTTATCTGAGAGAGTGCTGTGCCGGAAATGCCGATGAGCTTTCCGACTTCGTTCTGGCTTATGCTACGCTCCCTCTGGAGCTGCTCCACCTTAGCCAGCAGCTCATTCTGTTCCTGTGAATACATATGATCATTCCTTTCGTTTAGCAGCATTGCGGATTATTCTTTTCAAGTCATAGACCGTTGAGCTATCCGTACCCACTGCGACTTTTTCTTCTATTGGCTCTTCCTTAGCCATAACCGGGATTATCTTGTTTGGCATCTGGATCTTGAATTTTTCTTCCTTATTTTTCTGAGCCTTGTTTACGGTCATTTCAATAAGCGTTATGCGCTGTTCGTTGGTCAGACTCGCAGTTATACCGGCAGCCTGTTCCTTGACAAATTTCTTTGTCATTCTGATCTTCTCCTGAGCATCAGCAACATTCTGAACATCATCTTCGAGGTATTCAAGCATAAGCTCGTCTGCCAGCTTCCATTCAAACATAAACTTGTCGGTAGCAGCATCATATATCCTTACGCTGCTCAGATCAGCAGGATCGTACCTTACAAATACCTCGCGCTGGAGGTTCATAACAGTCTCCTCGGTATCCATATACCAGAGCTTTTCCCCTGCGATAGTGATATACACGCCGTCGCGCTTTATCTTCTGCGCTCTGGTAGTAGACATCAGCATAAGGTTGAGATCAGCCGGATTAGCCTGCCTTGCCTCGCTTATGGTCTGATTCCATACATCTATTCGGGACATTCCCTTATAGCAGCGTTCAGAGCCGCCGTAGCTCTGGCAGTTGAATTCACCGTCTATCCACGAATCAAATACGTCTCTTATCTCATAGTCGCGTGGTATTTCACCGTTCTTTATCCGGTATTTCAGACTTTCCGGACGTTCGAGTATCGTTCCGCCGCAGAAGCCGCTGAACAGCTTTGAGAATTGCTCCTTGACGGTGCGGAAGGTTCTTTCGATAGGCTTAGCTCTTGCGTTCCGGACGATAGCGTTACGCATTTCGATTCCGAGACGTTTAAGTATTGCAGGCGGCTCAGGCTGATCTTCCATAGACTTCCTTGACCTGTGACCTCTGCCGCCGAAGCTGATATTAAGAAATTCGCGTCCGTTATCAACGTAAATGCACTTTGGAATACCAAACCTAATAATACCGTGTCGAAGCGCCAATATCGTAGATTGTGCAGAGGGCGCATCGGTAATATTCCAGCCGGTCATAACACCTGATTTGGCATCGAGGAAAGCTGTCAGATAAAGCCTGTGCTTAGTCTCGCCGTCGAGAGAGATAACATCAAATGTATGGTTATCAGCGATCCAGCAGTCGTTAGCCTCCAAGCTCTCATACATTCTCATTGCATACGGAGCGCAGCGGTCGTTGAATGCCTTGTCGCCTTGGCGCATATATACTTGAATGGCATATGCGACATCACGGTCGATTTGACGCCGAAAGCTCCGTTCTGTCGGTATCTGACTGACAAGCTCCGGATAGAATTCAGCAGTCCAGTCAATAGTATTTCGATAGCAAAGGCTTGCTGTTGGCTGATTTTCATCGAGCCAGTACCACAGGAAGCAGTCCCACACCGGAGCTGGTATCTTGCTGGTGCCCTTGTTCCAAGCCCCACGTTTGTCGATAAGACCTTCCATATCGTTTTCACGGTATGCGCTCCATTTCCGGTAGAGGATATCCTTAGATACCTTGATGTCCGGGTGCTCGATCTGGCATTTACCAACATACAGCTTGTCGAATTCGACCTTGCTGCCGTTGTAGCCGTTTCTGAGTCCCTGCCATTCCTTGAGAATTTCAGTCCAGACATTGACCTCTGTTCGCTCATCAGCAGTAAGGTCCTCGAATGAGCGCTGCTTTTTGGCAGCGTTTTTCTTCTTTTCCTTTACCTCCGGCAGCAGTCCTGCATCTGAGCGCTGACGCTTGTAGTATCGCTGCTGTAATTCATCGGAGAGCGTCGATATGGGAATAGAATGACTCTTGTGTCCGTTTGCTCTATTAACCACCTCTTCGGATTTCAAATCCCCGTTACTTATAAGTTTGCGAATAAAGCGCTCAGAACAGCCTTTTAGTTCAGCGACTTCTTTCACAGTCAAGTAGTCCACTTGTACCTCCTTTCCGCCGGAGCAGCAAGCCCCGGCAAAAATTTTCTTGACAAATACTGATTTCTGTGATACACTTTAACTGAGCATTAAAGAGAGTTTAACTCCTCTTTTAATGTCTTTGATTCCAGTTTCAGGGCTTCAATGTACTCGCTAAAGTCATAGCCCTGTGACTGGATTTTTTGTAAGTGCACGATCACATAATTGTTGGCATAGATAAACCTGCGCTTGCACGATCTTACAGCTTCTTTTGCAGATTTGGCAAGCTCCAGCTCGGTTATGAAATCAGCAGTCGACTGTTCGATTCCTTTCATTTCGGATATTACCTTGAGCATAGTGCCTGTAGACAGATCCGCGCCGGTTGCTGCACCGCACAATGCGTTTACTGCTTTTGTGATCGTGTTGAGATAGAACGCAAAATATGTTGCTTTCACATTTCTCACCTCTTTTCTGTTTTCAAGTTTCTTGGTCTGCCATCGTCAGTGCCGGGAGACCGTCCCCGGCAGACAGCGGAGCACGTCCGCTGTTTCGGCTATTCTTCTATGTATACTTCACATTCACCGAGCAGGTCGATGATGTCTCTTGTGTATCCGACTATGCCTTCATATCTTAGCCACACATCGAGTATCTCAGTTACAGGATACTCTTTCCTGATCTGTGCAAAGCTCTTGTATTTGCAGTTGTATGTCTCGTTGAAGGCTTCTACTATCCTATTCTGCATTGTTCGTTCCTTTCTGCAAAAAAGCCACCGCCGGAAAAAGCCCATTCGATCTTCCCGTCAGGATATTCCTTAATTCCATAGGCTCTGCACGTCCAGCCGCTTGTCAGATTCTCCATTATCGCTGCGTTGCCGCAGGCGTTGATTCGGAGACCCGTACAGCGATATTTGAAGCCGTTCTTATTCTCATAGACTCTGCCGACTTCCGGGATAATGTATTTTGAATTATCATCCATCAGCTCGCCCTCCTCTCAGTAACACTCAGCAGCTCCTTCGCCGGGAGTTTTAGTGAGGAAGCAAGCAGGAGCAGGGTGCTGGCTTTCGGTATGAACTTGTCATTTTCTACTCTGGAGATGTACCCCTGAGTGAGCTTTGTCTTTTCCGCCAGCTCCGGCTGAGTAAGCCCCAGCTCCTCACGGCGGTTTCTTATCTTATTTCCTAAGGTCATATTATCAGTCCTTTCTATAAAAGAGGTGTATTGTATGTTAGATAAAAAATCAGTTAAATTACTGAGTTATATAAAGAAGAACCCCAATTCAAATTTTGAAACACTAAAAATGAGATATGGAGAAATCGCTTTGGACAATCTGCGATACCTTGATAAAGAAGGCTATCTTTTTAATAAAACAAATGGATGCATACATTCTTTAGGCGGAAGAAGTATGCCAATCAAAACAAACGTATACAGAATTACTCCTAAAGGAATTGCATATTTAGAAGAGAGACATCAAAACAATATGCGTTATATAGTACCTTTGATCATCTCAAACATAATGTCTCTGGCAGCTTTAGCGGTTTCTATTATCAGTATTATTGTAAAATGAACCTTAAAGCACTGAGAAGCAGAGCAATTATGCTGATAGGCAGGGGCAGTAATACAAACATACTGTAACCATTAGCAGATTCTTTATAGTAATTACACTCTAAGCATCGAGTTTTAGTACTTATATGCTGATCGTAATATTCATTGTACGGTGTAAATTCCGCTGCAACTGAAGCAGGCTTTCTTCTTTTGACCTTTACTTTCATAAAAATCATTCCTTTCCTATTTACATTTCAAGTTACTTGTGATAGAATTATCATAAGGCTTACTGCGCCTTAAAATATTCATCATTAATATTATAACTGGAAAATTTCTAAATGTCAAGAAGATTTCTGATCGCAAATTAGATTTTTTCTAATTTAGTTGTAATAAACAAAGGAGATGTATTGAAATTGGATATTTTAGACAGAATTACTCTATTATTAGGCACTCGAGAGCAACAAGAGCTTACTAAGTATCTTGGATTAAAAAGCGCAGCTTTTTCTGAATGGAAATCTGGTAAGAGCAAATCATATCGAAAATATCTAATTGAAATAGCAGATTTTTTCAATGTATCACTTGACTATTTAGTATATGGAAAAGAAGCTGACAGCTCTTTTGGCAGTTTCGATGAAGAACAACATATAAAAAAATACCGTATTCTTGATGAACACGGTAAGGATGTTGTTGATACTATCCTTGATATCGAAGTTAAACGCTGTGAAGCAGTTCAGAACCGACTTTCATTTACATTCCGACGATTAAGCGAAAACAAAGTATCAGCCGGCGAAGGTTTCGACCTTAACGATCCTGATCAATGGAGGTCAATAGAAGTCGTAGATACTCCAGAAGCCCGGCAAGCTGATTTTGCCGTAGAGGTTGAAGGTAAAAGTATGGAGCCAGACTATCATGACGGTGATATCGTATATATTTCGCTTGCTTCGGAAGTACCAGTAGGTCAAGTGGGACTGTTTGTCCAGAATGGTAAGGGTTATATAAAGGAAGCTGGCGATGGTTGCATTATATCTCGTAATCCTGAGTACGATGATATTTTCCCCGATGATGGGAATATTGAGTGCAAGGGGTGCGTGATAGGCATAGCTGATCTTATTTAATCTGGAGGAGGAAGATATGAGCTTTTTTGAAAGGTTGTTTAAGAGTCATTCGACCGCAACCGAAATGACAAAGGGGAAAAATCCACAAGCCTTTGATACCAAAAAAGAAAAAGAATTGCTCTCTGCATATTTAAAATATAAGGGAAGGCAAAATTCTTTTGAGTATTTCTCTGCATCCCCTATGATAGATTTCTACTATAAATTCAGAAATCTTGACAGTAAATATCTGGATGAATGCATTAAGTATTGTAATATTTGCTTATCATGTTTAAATTCTCCTGATATGAAAGCTGATATAAAAGGCGGTATACATATTCCTGCTTTCAAAAAACTTGTAATAATATATGAGAATCAAAAGGAATACGATAAAGCCGCATTTTACGCAGGACAGGCTTTAAAATACACGAAAAAGGATTCAGACGATGCAATTTATTATTCCAAGAAAATGAAAACCTTGATGAATAATAAGTTTTCAAAATAATTACAAATGGTATAATAAATTGTGCAAAGCTGGTTCCGCACCCCTTGATTTTTTGTTCCGCAGTTCCGCAGAAAAAATCATGCATCAAAAAGCATTCCTTTTTGTCTTTACTTCAAATAGCATTTAAGATTTTAAACAGAAAATAATTGCTATTTTACGCTGTTTAAGATTCGTTTGAATAATATTTAAATGCCACTTAAACGGTTTTAAACAAAAAAAATAATGCGTAGAGCTTACGGAAATTTCCGTAAATTCTACGCATTTTCTTTTGACAGTTCATATTTTGTTCATAATCAGCTTTTGCACATTTTCACACCTGATTATCGCCTATTTTACGTGATTTTTCAGACGAATAAAATCTTTTTTCGGCTTTTCACGGATTTTAAACGTTTTGTATTTTGCCTGTCAATTCACAATGGCGCGGAGTGTCCTTTAGCCTTTCTGCAATATGTATTATATCAAGATATTCGCGAACATTCATTGACATTTTCACCTCTATAAATCCCGATTTGTGTTAGTAACCATTATAGCAGAGCATTGATGTTCTGTCAATAGAAAAAGCCATAGCACTTCTGACTGTTCATCAGGGATACTATGGCTTTATTGCTTCTATGAGCGCTGTTTTTTGCTTCGGGGACTGTTTTTGCGGGCGGCAGTTTTACATCGCGCTGACCGGTATCGGTATGACCTTCCAGCCGTCGCCCTCGATGTATACCACGCACGCGGACGCTGTCCGGGTCGCGGTTGAGCCGTTGCCGTAGTTGTAGTAGTATTCGGCTTCGAGCTGCACGCCGTCGGTCACGCTGAAGCTGCATGACTTCAGTCCGTATCCGGAGCAAAGATCCTTGAAGTGGTCTTCGACTGCTTCGAGCTCGTCGGAGGTGAGTTCCTCGCTGGACAGGACGCTTAGTATCTTTGCGGTCGAGCCGGAATCGATGAACTTGGACGTGCTTTCGTTGCGTTCGGTCACGAGCTCGCTGAGGCTGCCGTCGGTGCGGAGCTCGTCTATCAGCTCGGCAGGGTAGATGTATGAGTAGTAGGTCTCAGCGCCGTCTGCGGCGTAGGAGCTGGCATAGTAGTCTGCGAACTGCTCCTCGTACTCGTCCGCCGGGACAAAGTCGGACAGGGAGTAGGTCCTGCCGGGCTGGGAGGAGACTGCTGCGGCTGCGGTCTGAGTGTCGGTGTTATTGGTCTGGACGGCGGGGACGTTCTTCTCCGGAGCAGGGGAGGGGTCGGTGTCTGTGTCGTCGGCTTCGGCGGTGTAAGAAGTCTTGCCCCTGGACGCGCGTGGGGAGCTGTCCGAGGTGCCGTTGAGGGCGGGGTAGATGAGGTATCCGCCTACGCCTGCGCCTATTATGGCCATCAGGAGCAGGGCCGTCAGCGGTATGAAAAGGTGCGCTTTCTTCTTCGGGGCGGGTGCGTGAGGCTGCTGTGCCTTCATCGCCTGCTGGACTGCGAGCGCTATCGTCTGTGCGTCCGCGCAGTCGCAGAGGGTGCCCTCCGGTATCTGCTTTCCGCAGTATGCGCAATATGCCATTATATTACCTCCTGTAATATTTCGCTGTTTTATTATCGTGCCTTACAGCAGTATATCACAAAAGGTCCCCGAAATCAATGTAAAAAGTGTTATGCGATTGTGAACGGGGTGTTAATTCGAGCTCTGCAGGGACGCCGGAACGGCGCCCGGTGTGTGGGTTCATGTGGTATGCAGGGGATTCTTTATGTTCTGCGGCTGAGGTAGTCTGTCAGCCCGCTGAATATGGTCAGTGCGACCTTGGTCTGGTATTCCTCCGTGTTCAGCAGCGCCGCTTCCTCCGGGTTCGACAGGAACCCGCACTCCACCATTACAGTCGGGTTCTTGCTGTAATAGCAAAGGAACAGCTCCTTGCCGCATTCCTTTATCTCGCGGGTGTTGTCAGGCTGGAGCAGCTCCGCAAAGCTCGTTTGCAGTGAGCGTGCGAGGGCTTCGCTGCTGTCGTTCGACGACGAGTAAAACATCTGCGCACCGCTGTACTTCGGGTCGGTGAACTGGTTCTGATGTACCGACAGGCACACTGCGTTGTCGTCTGAATTGAATATCGCGAGCCGGTTGTCCATGTCGGAGCTCTTCTGGTTCGCTATCCCCTCCACACCCTTGTCGTGTATAGAGATGTCGCTGTCGCGCGTGACGACTACCTCGTAGCCCGATATTTCAAGCAGGTCGCGCAGGCGGAGCAGTATGCTAAGGTTTATCCCTTTCTCCGGGACGCCCTCCGCTGATGTGCAGCCGCCGTCGATGCCGCCGTGTCCGGCATCGAGTATGATGAGGGGCGGCTCGGAGAAGTCTCCCGAGAGTGCTGCGGGGACTGCGGCGGGGTCGGTGTGCCGGCTGAGCTTAGCGCCTGCGCCGATAGCAGCCATCACGCTCCCGAATACTATCGCGCCGCTGATTATTCGTCTTTTTATTCTGGTCATGTTTCTCACCTCGCGATATTGTATGCGCGGGAGACGGGGGATATGACGGGATAATCCATCGCGCCGGTCTTGTGTGCGGCGCACTGGAGGTTGTAGTGCCGTATGGCCTTGGCTTTGTTGTAATAAACGTTGCGTATCATGGGACGTCCGCAGGCGGCACATCTGACCTTGCCGGACAGGGGAGAGAGCTCCTGAGAGCGCTTTCCGACCCGCGCGTGGCTGTTCAGGCGTTCCAGCGTGCGTGACCATGTTTTCATGTCGATTATCGCTTCGTGAGCGTTAGCGATACGCACCCAGTCAGCTCCCTCGACCTTTTTGCGCTTCTTGTTCTTGTAGCTGATGTGGTGGGACTTGCCCTGCACCAGCGTGCCGGTGTACATCTCGTTCGCAAGTATACGTGCAATGGTATGGCAGGAACACTTGAACATCTCGTGTATGGCTTGTTCTGCGATCTCGGGATCCTCAGGCATTTCCTCCGGGAGGGAATTGAGCTTGTCGATCCAGCCCTGTTTGTCATAAACATCGTCAGGATCCGGCATGAAGTCAAAGCTCTCCTCCGGCTCCTGTATCTCCTGCTGTAACTCCTGATCTTGTCCATGAATGCGTGATGCCCTATGTGTTCGGCCTCAGGGAGGTACCCGAGGCTTCTGCCCTTGGCGTCCTTGAGCGCAGCTTCGTTGGCCTTCTCAATCTCGGGAGCTGTGTCACCGAGCTCTGTCGGGGCGGCCTGCTTCTTTTCCTCCGGTTCGGAGACAGTCGTCTCGGGATCAGGGTGAACCTCATTCTTTCTCTCACCGTAGGTAAGGGCTGCCGGCTCGAATGTTTGACCGAGCATATCGCCGAGCTTCTGCAGTGCGTTGTTGACCGGCTCACTTCCGAGCTTTCGGCAGAGGTTGATATAGTTATTGGAACCTGGAACGCCGGCTATGAGCCAGACCTCCAGGCCTTTTTCCAGCGTTTTAAGAGATTCTTCGATCGTTTGCTCCTCCATTGTGCCGAGTCCGGCGATCGCCGAGGCCATCTCCATGGTACCCTCCGGCGCTGCGGAAGAGTTTGCGTACTCTGAAAAGCTATTGGAGAAGGCGTCCATACTGAGGTCAAGATTCTGGGAAGCGACCTCCTGAGCTGTTTTCCTTGGCATTTGTAATCCTCCTTAGATCGGGAATGTAAACCTTTTCATTGATAATACCCCAGGAAACGCTGTCCGGTTACATGATCTCCGGAAAAAGCATAAATTTGATGTTAGTTTGCGTATGCGTGTTCGCACATACGCTGCTCGGCAGTTTTTCTGACCGCTGAACGTCTCATCACTGCGAAGTATGCGGATTAAGAAACGGATAGCCGTCTGTTGAGGACGGCTATCCGTGTTTGATTTTATTCAGTTACTAAGATATATCAGATTTTTACAGCGGCAAACGGGATCTTGCGGGTATCATTTTCTTTTTAATATCCCTGTCGATCTCGTTTCTGTTTTATCAATACCCGAGGAATTCTTTTAGGGCTTTGTCCGGAAGAAGCTCCTTTTTTCCGAGACCGAACGAGTAGTCAGGAACGATCTCGAGATAGCGGTCCAGGAATTCTTCGTAGGTCTTTGCCTCGAAGCAATAGGGCGTGATGAAAAAATCTCTGCTGCCGCCAGCCACGCGATCTCCGGCTGTCACGCTCACCATATAGTCGCCGGATCTCATCCTGCAGAAAACATATCTCTCAAGATTCCAGCCATGAAGCTCAATATGCCCAAAATGAGGCTCATAACTTGCCACGGTTTTGTTCTCCCGCAGCGCCACGCTCTGATAGTCGTGCTCTACCCATTCTATAAACTGTTCCGCGCTTTCGGCGTCGTACACTGAATACTCCTCTTCGTCCCAGTACCTTCTGACAAATTCCAGATCACCGTCGACCATTTTTATATCATACTGCCATGTCTTTCTGAGCATCTTTTTATCGAGCCAGCGGTAATCCTTTTTTACGTTCTCAAAAGCCTTTTCCAGGTATACGTTTATGTCCGTGCCGTACTTGAATCTTTCCTCGGGGTTTGAGTGCTCAACTGCGCCGCGAGTGTATCCGCACAGGAAATCGATGAACTCGTCGGCAGTCGAACCTTCCGTCCAGGGGGTCACTATGTCCGAATCGTCATAATAATTTCTGCTTATCTGACCGAACACATATTTGCCGTGCAAAGGCGCGATCTGCCACACCGGGGTTTTCTTCTTCATCATCGCCGCGGTTGCCCAGTTAAACTCTCCTCGCAGCTTTTCCAGCGCCTTTTCGTAATATGTATTGATATCTGTTCCGTATTTGAAGAGCTCCGGATCTGCGATCGGTTTTCTGTTCAGTCTCTTTTCGCGCTTTTTCTCATTCTCACGTTCCAGTTCTCCTGCAAACAACTCATCGGTGCTGAGTGCCGTCCACGCCCATACCTTGTCCGAGCTGTGGCTTGCCAGCGCCGAAGAGTAAATAAACGCTCCTCCGGCTTCATGCCGCCACTTGTTCCATCTGCCCGCAGCCAGTCTTCCGTTCTTCATTATCAGGAGGCAGAACTGCTCCTCCTTTGGACGTTTTCTGTCGGCAAATGACCTGAAGCCCTCGAACTGAACATTGCGTTCACCTTCTTCCTCTTCGCGACCGATGTTTATCCAGTTTACTCCTTCTGTTTCCAGACTCTCCGTAAGGTCATAGCGATCAAGTGAGTGCCACCTTGCCACATCTTCGGATCCAACTGTATCGGCGGTCCCGCGGATAAACTTCCCTGCCGTGGTATGCCCTTCCCCCGACGGGAGCCATTCGCCTGCGGTATAGTCGCCTGTTTTCAGTTCAAGCAGACAGTATTCCCCGTACTGCGGCATTTCATTATCCGATAGATTGTGAAAATCGTTGAACGACAGTCTGAGATTCTTATGATTGACGGTAAACATATTTTTTCTCCATAAAACACATTTTAAGCGAGGAAGCAATATTGCCCTCCTCAATTACTCTTAATTATATCAAACCGTCCCGAAAAAGTCAATCAGGCAAAAGGAACTGCCTTTTATATCACTGCTTACCGGTTATACTGACCTTATTGAGCCGGAGTATATTTTATACTACAATTTCACAACGCAATGTAGTCAAAACTACGCTGCGTAAAAACTTTGTTGTTTAGGCTATGTTTCGGGCAAAACCTGCATATTGAATCTCCTCGGGGAACATGATATCATATGATCACGGAAGGGGAAACGCCCCGCCGACAACGAAAAGATATTGTAATGAAAAAGGAGAAATATAATCATGAAAACAAGAAAGATCACAGTATTCGCAATCGCATCTATCCTCGGGGCTATCGCGACCTATAACGAAGCACTCACAGGCTATGACGGCGAAAAGCTTGAGGCTATCATCAGCGATGCCGCTGAATACAACAGCCGTCTCAATTCGGTGCCGATGGCATTCTTCGACCCTTCACTTGTCGACGGTTATGAGGAAAGCCTCGATATCACCGGAACAGGCATCATGGGATATATCGACATCGACAAGATAGGGGTAGAGCTTCCGATATACCACGGCGTCAGCAAGGAGATACTCCAGGTGGGCGTGGGACATCTTCCGGGCTCTTCACTGCCCGTCGGAGGCGGCTCGACTCATTGTGTCCTCTCCGGACACCGCGGTCTGCCGAGCGCAAAGCTGTTCACAGACCTTGACGAGCTTGAAATCGGCGATGAGTTTACGATAACGGTACTCGACCGGAGTCTGACATATAAGGTCGATCTGATCTCTACTGTGCTCCCGGATGAAACGGACGACCTTCAGGTGGTAAAGGGAATGGACTATTGTACGCTCATGACCTGCACTCCTTACGGGATAAACACTCACAGGCTGCTCGTCCGCGGTGTGAGGACGGAGGATCATGAGGAAAGACCTGCCGTATTCGTGAAAAACGAAGCATTCATAATAGATCCGTTAATAGTTGCACCTGTGATCGCAATACCGATACTTATCATTGCCCTCGTACTCCTGTTTATCAGTGACCGGGCGGACGGCAGCAATGATATGCGCAAAGAGAGCAATGCAGTGCCGGATGAAGATAATTACGCCGGAACAGAGTCCGAGCATACCGCCGGAGAGGAAAAAGCTCCGGAGAATAATGATAATGAGCATGATCCGGCAAACGGAAAGCAAGGTGATGAGAATGATGGTAAAGAATAAAATGATATCGGCATTGATTAGCCTGCTTGTGACGCTCATGATGCTTGCCGTGCTTACGCCTTCACTTGCTTCGGCTGATGCATACGAGATAACGCTGATATGCAAATGCGACGATCTGCCTGTTTCCGGCATGGAATGGAAGGTGTTCCGGATCGGTGAGATCAGAAGCGGAAACATCGTTCTCACCGGTGATTTTAGCGGAGCGTCGATAGATATACATGGAGACGGCTCTGATGAAATAAACAGCTCCGCCAAAACACTCGAGAGCTTCGTGCTGGGCAACAGCATCTTGCCGCTTGCCGAGGGCATATCTGACACCAGCGGAAATGTCAGCTTTACTCTTGAGGAAGCGGGACTGTACCTTGCAATGTCCTCCGGCTCTGATGAAAGCTACGGTTTTGCGGCAGCTCCGTTCATATTTGAAGTGACACGCGGCAGCCATGATACGACAAGCCTGTTTCCTAAGGTGTTCGATCTGACTATAACTTCTGAGCAGACGACGTACAAGCTGAAGAAGGTGTGGGACGACGGGAATGATAACAATAAAAAACGCCCTGCGGAGATAACGGCTGATCTGTTCAGGAACGGCAGGCTCGAAAAGACCGTCCTGCTGAACGAAGATAACAACTGGGAATATACATGGACTGAGGAAGACAATTCTTCAGAGTGGCGCGTTGCGGAACGTGATATCCCGAAGGACTACAAGGTCTTTGTCGATTATGATACCACTCAGTTCGTGATAAAGAACACTTATGATGATCCGGAGCAGCCGAAGGTAACGACCGTACCTGCAACGACCGGTATAGTGACGAGCACGGTCCCGTCTCCTGATCTTCCGCAGACCGGTCAGCTCTGGTGGCCTGTGTTCGCACTGTCGGCAGGAGGGATACTCCTCATTACAGCGGGACTGTTCATCGGAACAAAGAGGAAAAACGATGAGAAATAAACTCAGAACGATACTTATATCTGCCGGAACAGTGCTCATATTTTCAGCACTGTTCCTTTCTCTGTATAACAATAATGAAAGCCGGAATGCCGGCAAACGTGCAAATGATGTCCTCACCGCGCTCAAAGCTTCGATACCCGGTCCCACAGAAGTTTCGGGCAACGGTAATGAGGCTCCGGCTTCCGGACGGGATCTGTTTGAAATGTACGAGCCCGCCGCTGCTGAGAGCGTGTCTGCCGCGGGCGCGACACAGCCGAATACTATCGCGCCGCTGATCATTCGTTTTTTATTCTGGCCATGTTTCTCACCCTGCGGTATTGTATTCCGCGGAGGCGGGGAAAATGAATACAGGTCGGTGTACTTGCCGCTCAAACATTGACATAGCCTGGCAAGAATGGTATAATTAGGACAGCTTATTGTTTACATAAGTTATCAAACGTTTAGGAGGCGTTACCAAATATGGAAAGAAAACTTTTCAAGCGGGCAGCGGCGTTTGCGCTGGCTCTCACCGTTATCGGCGGGGTGCCGCAGACTACAGGCGGGGTATCTTGGCTTGCATCGACCTTTGCTGCAAGTGCGGAGACTTCAACAGTCTCATTCGATGAAGAGACTGGCACGCTCACTCTCAGCGGAAACGTTGGCAGCAGAGATGTTCAGGATAACTATAGAGAGGGCATTACGAAGATAGTCTGTGCTGAAGGCACTGTATTACCAGAGGACTGCAGTGCAATGTTCTGGTATTCCACCGCGAGTGAAATAGATCTGAGCAACGCGGATACGAGCCAAGTCACCGATATGAGCTTTATGTTCTACGGCTGTTCGTCTCTGAGTTCTCTTGACATAAGCAGCTTTGACACAAGCAAGGTCACTGATATGAGCGGTATGTTTGGTGAGTGTCAATCGCTCGGTTCGCTTGATCTGAGCAGTTTCGATACGAGTAATGTCACATCTATGAAATCAATGTTTGACGGCTGCTGCTCTGTCCCTTCGTTCGATCTGAAAAGCTTTGATACGAGCAATGTTACCGATATGAGCAGTATGTTCTCTGGATGCTGGTCTATTTCAGAGCTTGATCTGAGCAGCTTTGATACGAGCAAAGTAACTGATATGAGTAATATGTTTTCAAGCTGCTACTATAAGCTGAGTTCGCTTGACCTCAGCAGTTTTGATACGAGCAATGTCACGAATATGGGGCATATGTTTGATAGCTGCGGTGCTCTGAGTTCTATTGATCTCAGTGGCTTCGACACAAGCAGTGCCGTTCTCATGGATGGTATGTTTTACAATTGCAATGTCCTCAGGCAAATTGACCTGAGCGGTTTTGATACGAGCGGTGTATGCAGTATGGAGGATATGTTTTACGGCTGTACAACGCTCGGATCGCTGGATCTGAGCGGTTTTGATACAAGAAATGTCACTGACATGAGCGGGATGTTTAACGATTGTGAAGCTGTCACTGAGCTTGACCTCAGCAAGTTCGACACAAGCAAGGTCACTGATATGAGCGGGATGTTCGAGAGGTGCTGGTGTATCACATCGCTGGACCTCAGCAATTTTGATACGGACAAGGTCACCAATATGAGCGGAATGTTCCACTATTGTCCGGAACTCACTTCGCTTGATATAAGCAGCTTTGATACGAGCAATGTGGGAAATATGGAGGATATGTTTGCTTCCTGCTTCAATCTCACAGAACTTGACGTAACCGGCTTTGATACAAGCGGTGTTTACTATATGGGAAATATGTTCTGGAACTGCAGTTCCCTCACTGAGCTCGATGTAAGCAATTTTGATACGAGCAGAGTTATTGATATGAACGGAATGTTCGGGGGATGCAGCCATATAACGTCACTTGACGTAAGCAGATTTGACACGGGCAACGTTACCGATATGAGAAGTATGTTCAGCGGGTGCTATGCGCTTACAACGCTTGATGTCAGCAAGTTTGACACGAGCAATGTCACTTCCATGAGCCGTATGTTTTCGGACTGCTATGAATTGACTGCACTTGATGTCAGCGGTTTTGATACGGGCATGGTCGATGATATGTATCATATGTTTGAGAGCTGCAATACTCTGACTGAACTTGACGTCAGCAAGTTTGATACGGGAAATGTTACCGATATGAGAGCCATGTTCAAAGGCTGCAATTCTGTATCCCTGATCGACGTCAGCGGATTTGACACGGGCAATGTCACCCGTATGGACGGAATGTTCGAGAACTGTAATGCTCTGACTGCACTTGACGTGAGCAATTTCGATACGGGCAGTGTTACCGGCATGGAGGCTATGTTCTCGGGATGCCAGAATCTTACATCACTTGATCTGAGCAGCTTTGATACGAGCAATGTGGAAGATATGGGGTGTATGTTCGAGGGATGCAATAGCCTTACCGGTCTTGATCTGAGCAGTTTCAATACAAGTGATGTTATTGATATGGGTGCAATGTTCTCCGCTTGTGCAGCGCTTACATCGCTTGACCTCAGCAGCTTCGGCACGGGCAATGTCTTTGACGTGAGCTATATGTTCAGCTCTGACTTTGGTCTGAAAACGATCATTGTTTCTGAAAAGTGGAACATGGGTATGGTGTCTTATTCTGATCAGATGTTTGATGCCACCTTTGAGCTCGTCGGCGGAAACGGTACGGTATATGATGCGGATCATACCGACGCAGAATACGCCCGCATAGATACTGCTGATGCTCCCGGTTACTTCACTGCCGGAACTGCCCCGGCTGTAACTTCTTCATCTTCCACAACATCTTCGACTGCTTCTGCAACTACGACGACGTCGGCGTCCACAACGAGTACGACTACATCGACAAGCACGACTACAAGCTCGACAACAACTACCACAACAACAACTACCACAACAACAACTACCACTGCCACAACAACTACTACAAGCGCAGTAAGCGAGACCACTCCCGCAAGTTCAACTGCATCTTCGACAGTTTCCGAGACAAAGCCCGTTTCTACTACAAGCGGAACAGGCACATCGACCGAGACACAGACATCTTCACAAAGCGAGACTTCTACAACAACTACCACAGAGACAACTCCTGTAGTAACAACTCCGGATGAAGGTCAGCTCGGCGACGTGAACGGCGACGGACTTATCGACGGGGCGGACGCTTCGCTTATCCTCTACGCTAACGCCAACGGCATTGACGAGAATCTCACCGAGGAGCAGAAAAAGGCGGCTGACATCAACGGGGACGGCCTCATCGACGGCGTTGATGCTTCGCTCATTCTCACTTACAATGTGTACAGTGCGGACAACGGCAAACTCAGTCTGGCGGAATGGCTGGAGACTCTCAAAGAATAACGTGAAAAGCTCCCCTCGGGGAGCTTTTTTTAGACTGTGTTCAAGCTGACGGGCAGCTCGGAAAAGATCTCTGATAGTGCTGAAGGGACTTATCTTGGAGGCGATGAGCCTGACGCATCAGATAATCTACAAAACGCAACTTGCTTTTTGTGTTTTTTGTGCTATACTATAGCTGATATCAAGAGAAAGGATAGGAATGCCGCTGGAAATATGGCTCGACAACCGAAGCGCTGACGTTCACCGCCCGCACTCACGCAGACTGTTCAAGGCACTCCGCCTGAGGACTTCACATTGCGAGCGGTTCGGCCAACGGTCTTGTGCTGGTACAATTACGGTTGTCAACTATATCCGTTTAGTTCAGGCAGCTCAGTTTACATAAATTCGGAGAAAGGTGTATTATGATGGATAAACGAAAGATCATCGGCGTATGTCTGTCGCAGGCACATACATTTCTGAAAACAGATCTTCTCGCGGAGCTGGATCAGGCAGCACGGGAAGAGGGATACAGTGTTGTTGTGTTCAATAGCTTAATGGACTATTACTGGGCACAGAACGGCAGGAACATCACCGAATGCGTTTATGACCTGATCTCCTATGATATGCTCGCCGCACTGGTGATACTTGCGGGCGACATGCATGATACACAGCTCCAGGAAGAGATCCTCCACAGGGCGAATCTGCGCCATATTCCCGTGATCCTGCAGGGCGATTCAAACCCGAACTGCATCAGCATCCTCTGCGATTATGAAGACGCCTATAAGTCGCTTATCCGCCACGTCATACATGACCATGGCGCAAAGGACACCTTCTTCCTTGCTGGTATAGAGGAAGAAGTCAACTCGCAGCGCCGTCTGCGTTACTGGCAGGAAGTAATGGAGGAAGTCGGTCTGCCGTGCCAGGAAGACCGGATAGCATACGGAAATTATCTGGAAGCAGATGCGCAGCGTATCACAGAGACCTGTATCTTAGTGAATGATCCGGTGCCGAGAGCTGTATTCTGCGCTAATGACGGCATGGCAGCTCGAAGTGAATTACGGATATACCAGGCTCGCGTCCGGCTGGAGTGGCATCCTGCTGGAAAATCTTATCCATCTGGCGCTCGGCGAGATGTACCTGAACCGACTGCGTGCAAATTCTGAGGGGCTCATCAGGAAGGAGCAGAATATCTCCGGTCTTTACAGTGCCTACGAGCAGCTCATGGAGCAAAAGCTGTTCCAGTATTATTATCAGCCCATTGTTGATGTGCGCACCAATTCTATCTGTGCATATGAAGCACTGATGCGCACGGCGCCGCCGATCAAGCTCAACCCGATGGAGATACTCACGATCGCCCGCGAGGCAGGTCAGCTTTATGAACTGAATAAAACTGTCATCTTCGGTATCATGGATCGCTATGTCAGCGAGAATGACGCCTTCCGAGGACGAAAGGTGTTCATCAATACCATTCCCGGCTATCTGCTCGACGATGCAGACCTGTCCGCGCTGATCGAACGCTTTCAGGATCATCTCGACTGCTTCGTCTTTGAACTGCTGGAGGACAGCCCGACCTCTGACGAGGAGCTTGCCCGCCTCAAGCAGCTCTGCAAATCGGACGGACAGGCGCAGATCGCCATTGACGATTACGGCACGGGACATTCCAACATTATCAATCTGCTGCGCTATGCCCCGCAGATCATCAAGATCGACCGCGGTCTTATCATCGGCATTGAATCCGACCACAACCGCCGCCTGTTCGTGCAGAATACGATCGACTTCGCACACCAGAATGGCATCAAGGCGCTTGCGGAGGGCGTGGAGACGCTTGAGGAGCTCAATACCGTGATCGAATGCGGCATTGATCTTATCCAGGGATATTATACCGGGCGTCCGTCGGAGCAGCCGCTTGCTGATATTTCCGACGAAGTGCGCAACCGGATGATCTAGGCAAATCTGCAGCTGGTCCGCTATGACAAAGAATCCAAGATCTATTTCCCGCAGGACGGTGAGAAGATCAGCCTGCTGCATCTCGCGCTGCAGCGGTATACTGCTGTTATGCTTCCGCAGGGAAGCTATCAGTTCGTCGGTGAAGCTTCTCATACGGTCGATTTCACAATCTACATTGCAAACGGTGCCAAGGTACAGCTGACGGTCAGCGATATCAGTATCAAGGGCATCGCGGAGCCGACAATACAGCTTGGCGATGCGAGCGAACTTGAGCTGATACTGGAAGGGGAGAATACGCTCCATAAGGAGGGCATCCTCGTACCGGCGACCGCAAGCCTTACGGTGCGCGGCGACGGTGATCTCCAAATCAATAATACCCGTAATTATGCCGTTGGTATCGGCTCAGCATATAATGCGCCCTACGGAACTATCTCTCTGGAATCCGGAGGAAAGGTCTCGATCTCTGCCTCGGGAGAAAAGATCACCTGTCTGGGCGGCGGCTGGAGTGTCGGCGCAGGCATCCGCGTAGACGGTACCTCGCTTGATCTGGTCGGCAACGGCGTCAGCGTGGTATGCTTCGGCTCTTATGCAGGCGCTGCAAACATTTCCGTCCGGAATGCAGACATCAATGTCCACGGCGACGGAAATGAAGTCATGCTCATCGGCAGCCATTTCGGCGATTCCATGATCAGCGCAGAAGCAAGCCGTATCTGGCTGACCTCAGCCTGTGAGCAGCTCACCGGACTGGGAACGATGAACGGTTCGGCAGAGGCTGTCATTTCTGGATGCACGGTCACCACCGATACACATTGTGACCGCGGCACGGTATTCGGCTCATTTGACGGAAAGGCTGATCCCACCTTCCGCGATTCTAAGGTCAAGCTCTACGGCGAAGGCTGCCGCGTGGTGGGCTTTGGCAGCTTGAACGGCTCCTGCACAGCAAAAGTGGAAAGCGGTGAGATCGACGCAAGTCTGCTTGCAGTTGAGGTGCTGTTGATCGGCAACGAACGCTCCCGCTTTGTGGTGACCGGAGGAAACATCCACCTTGCTCAGAACAGCGATCATACGCCTGTTTCTCCTGCGTGAACGCCTCTTTGTTTTGCCACACCGGGCAAAGATCATTATGAGGCGGTCTTCTGCGACGGCGATGAGGAGTGGACCTATCGCGCCGACCGGAACGAAAACGGTTATCTCGGCGTCTGGATCCTGCTGTAGACGAGCAAACAGAGAATGGTTTACAGGAATATCTTGCTGACGATGATACGCTCAGTCTCAAAGACTGGTTCGCGTCACTTCGAGAATAGTACTGAAAAAGCTCTCCATCCGGGGAGCTTCTTTCTTTAGGGGAGCGCAGATGAAATGTGTTGATTTTTTACAGCAATAGTGTTATAATCATTATGATATCACTTTGCACCGGTGGGTGTATGCATAAACAGAATGTGATCGGAAAACGGGAGGGGAAAATATGAAAAAAATACTGTCGCTGCTGATGTGCGGCGCGATGATAATGAGCACGGTATCGTGCGGGGGAAAAAAGTCCGATGAGAAGCCGGAGGAGCCTTCGCTTCCCGCGGCAGAGACTGAGGTGCAGACCACTTCCGCTGTGACAACTGCTCCAGTGCAGACCGAAACGACGGTCACTGCCACTACTACGGCTCCGCCTCTCATGCCGCCGATGACGTCTCCCGTGGAGTACCTTGATTCGTGTGCGGAACAGATGTCGATAAACTGGATATGTGAGACCTATGACAATATGCTGATGATGGACTGCGTGAGTGAAGCAGTGTGGGCTGCGGATACGGTCTTATTCATTGATCCTGTCAATGATGAGATAACCAGGACCGTACAGCTGAACAACGTTAACGATAGCCTGATAGGCTTTTTCAGCAGCGGTTCATACGCTGTGACTGATTACACCGCCAGCTCGATATGCATTTACAGCGCGGACGGCGCGCTGCTGCACAGCGTTGATATTGCGGACACGCATATGGACGGCAGCTTCTGTCTTGACGGGGACTGCATTTACTGCACAAGTATAGACAATACCGTCATCAAGGTGACGGAGTCCGGAGAGGCGGAGGCTGTGTACGCCTGTAGTGAACCGACCAAGCTCGACAGGGTCATACCCTGGACGGCGAATGTTGTCATAAGAAAGCCTAATGCCAGCGATCTTAACCCCTACACGAATGCGCTGTGCTCGATCGAGACGGGCGAGGTGCTGATGAGCGTGGAAGGGAATGACAGCTTGCCGTTACAGACAAGCGACGGGCTGGTCATGTGGGATCATGACTGGGACACAGGGATCTCCGTGTTCCGGACTGCTGTCCCTGAGGAGGACGGCGGGACTGTATGCACCGTTGACGGGATAGATATCATACAGTGCTGGGGAAGCCCTGATTCTGAATACATAATTTGCAGATATATGTTCGGCGATAAATGCGACATCGCCTTCCTTGACCCGATCAGCGGAAAGATAGCAAAGCTCGGGCTTGATCTGAAGGATACGGACTGGACCTCTCCGTGCTACATGAGGGCGGCGAAGCGCTGGTTCGTCGCCGTAAGTGAGAGCGACTGGGAAGCCAACGATTTTACGGTAAGGCTGCTCATGGCAGAGCCTGAGCTGCTCAGCTTCGATATGCAGGCGGAGGTAAGTCAGCCGGAGCAGGAACAGGTAACGCAGTGCGGAGCAAAATTCAGTACATACCGCAAGATAGCCAACGGTATCGAGGATAAGTACGGGGTGCGCATACTCATCGGCGATGAGGTGTATGACGCACAGGACGACACGGGCTACATCTTCAACTCTATGGAGGACAGCTTCCTGACCGGGCGCGGCGACGCCGAGAGCGATGACTGGTATCTCAGGAATTCCCTGACAGAGCTGGGGAATGTTCTGGATATGTATCCCGACGGGTTCTTTGAACACTTCCAGGACAGCGAAGGCGAGGGCGGTCTGAGATTTGTCATGGTGGACAGCCTGAGCACGGATATGTACGGCTCGTTCGTGCCGGGCGGTATCTCCTATACCTACGGGGCGTGGTACAATATCGCGCTGCCGTATTACTGCTTCTCAACCGAACTGAGCGACCTTCACCATGAGATATGGCATAACGTTGAGTCGCTCGTCATGAACAGGTACGGCTTCGACTATGAGGCATGGACTGCGCTGAATCCTGCGGGATTCGATTATATCTGGGACTTCGATAAATATGCTGTTTCCGATCTGCCGTATGGGTATACGGATTACATTGCCGATCGGGGAAATGATGAGGACG
Source organism: Ruminococcus sp. (assembly GCA_016288815.1). Classification (GTDB taxonomy): domain Bacteria; phylum Bacillota; class Clostridia; order Oscillospirales; family Ruminococcaceae; genus Ruminococcus. Next base: position 31,732 of record JAEELF010000037.1, on the reverse strand, counting down.
TTTATTTTATGTCGGATTACGGGCTCGTGAATGAGCAGGAGGACAGGGCGACGATCGTGGAGAGCCTGTTCTTCCACACTCAGGGCACCAAGCGCCCAAATGATATCATGGGCGGTTATGATGCTGCGCTCAGGTATCCGCATATCCAGGAGAAGCTCGCATTCCTCGGGGAATGGATAAAGCAGGAGTTCGGGTATGTGTACTGGGACGAGATGTATGATGAGGTCTGCGCTGACGCTCGCAATGCGGCGTGAGGTGCGGTACTGACAATATTGGAAAAGCTGTATAATGAACGCATGAGCATTCTGAAGGAGGTCATCTTATGAAGTTTAAAAAAGCATTGGCGGCTGCGCTCGCGGTCCCGGTCATCGGCTGGGCTGCTCCGGCAAATACATTCGCGGAGGGGAGTGAGGCTCCGCAGCTTACGGCGGATATCCTTGCCGGAACATGGGAGCTGTTTTATCTTGAATCCGGTACCGGTGAGCTCGTCCCGGCATATGACGGTCAATACCCTTGCTGGTATGCCGAAATGGTCTTCTATCCGGAGGAGGGCGGAACTTCATTTACCGCGGACTGCATTTACGGCAAGGCTCTCTGCCAAGAGGCAGAATACGTATTTGACGGCAACGGGATAAAGAGAACATATGTAGAGGAAGGCGAGGTCCAGACAACTATTGCCTATGACGGCATTAATCTCGTCGAAGACAATGAGTGGTACGGCGAAGATGTGCACCCGGTATGGAAAAAGACGGGAAATATGTACGGCGACCTCGACGGCAACAATATCATCGACGGCGCTGACGCTTCGCTCATTCTCTACGCGAATGCGAACGGCATTGACGAGAATCTCACTGATGTCCAGAAAAAGGCTGCCGACGTCAACGGCGACGGGCTTATCGACGGCGTGGATGCTTCGCTTATCCTGTCCTACAACTCGTTCTGCGCTGAGCATGGCGTTAACGGATTCTATTACTGGAAAGATATTCTGTCCCAATGGGACTTTTCTGATATTGAGACATGAAAAAGAGGCTCCCCTGCGGGGGAGCTTTTTTGCCGGGAGTCTGTGAATAATGTGTAAATTTTCCGGGAAAACGTTGAATATATCTTGCGAAAATGTTATAATTAAGGCACAATCCATTTATGAGGAGGTCGTTCTATGAGTTTTAAGAAGATAATGGCTGCGGCTATGTCCGCAGCTGTGATAGCGGGCGCTGTCCCGATGACCGGCTATGCGCAGACATCGGTCGGGACTGGCGTCTATTCCCGTACAGCCGGCGCTTCGGCGGAGATGACCGATGCGGACGTCATCGGTACATGGGAGCCGTACAGGACCGTGTTCTCTGACGGTACCGTTGAGACCTACGAGGGGTACGTCTATTACATCAGAGATGACCACACGGCTATGGAGATCAAGGACGGCGTCCCCGTGCTCGATACGCTGTGGGAGATATCTGACGGCAAGCTGCGCGTTTATACGTCTGACGGTTCAAATGAGTCACTCTACGTCATGGACGGCGGGGAGCTGGTCACAGAGTTTGAGGGCGCGAAGTATTACTGGCGCAGAGAGGGCGGCTCAGAGCTGAAGAGCAAGGTGCCCGGCGAATGGAAGATATACAAGGCGCTCGAGTCCGGGACCGGCGATGAGAAAGTCCTGACTGACGAGCAGAGCAGCCTTATCTGGCAGTTCGCTGACGACGGCTCGTTCAGCTTTTCCGGCGGAACGGATACGCAGGGGCTCTCGTGGGAGACCCGGGACGAAAAGGTATATGTGTCCGGAGCTGACGGAGATCTCTATGAGCTCATTTATGACTATTTTGAGTTCGATATCCTTATGACGGAGATCGACGGCACTGTGTTCCTGCTGCGCAGGGCGGACGCTTCGGCACCGGGGATAAGCGCGGAGGATATCGTCGGCGCATGGAGAGTGAAAAAGGTGCTCGACAGCAGCGGCAGCGATGTTACTGAGTCGCAGACATCTGCTCTCTATATCTACAGGTTCAGCGCGGACGGCACTTACCAGATCATCGACGCCGACGGCAACAGCTCCGCATACAACTGGACGATAGTGGACGGCGGGCTGCGCACATACGCTGATAATGCCTCGGACTACGGAACGTACAGCTATGACGGCACTTACATCTCGTTCAACGACGGTACGAATGATATTTACCTCTATAAGGACGAGAATTATGTTCCGGAAGTTACTGTGAATGGCATTCTTGGTGACTGGGAGTTCTATAAGATGACAGTGACAAGCTCAGGCAAGGACGTCACCGAGGAATCATCTAAATCAAGAACAGTTTACAGGTTCAATACTGATAATACGCTGGACTTCATTGTTGACGGAGCGTATAATTCTTCGGCGTCATGGAAGATAGAGGACGGCGAGCTGCATTTGTATCCCGAGGACAGCACTACACTGTATTCCGTTGTACATTTCTCAGGCGATGAGTTTTACATCGAGGACCGCATGGACCGTACCAGATATTTCAGGAGGTACAGTGCGGCGCCTGTTCCGACCGAGGAGGAGACCGGCGAAAAGCAGGTCTACAGCGGTCACACCTATCAGCGCTTCGACACCGGTATGACTTGGGATCAGGCGAAGGAGTACTGCGAATCCCTCGGCGGACACCTGGTGACTGTGACCAGCGAGGGCGAGCAGAAGTTCATCGAGTCCATGCTCGCTGACGATAAGGTCAAGAACAATTACTGGTTCGGCGGGAACCTCGAGAACAAGCAGCTCACATGGATAACCGGCGAGGAAGTTACATACGAGAACTGGAACACCTATCAGCCCGATAACTACGACAACGACGACTGTCTGTGCATTCCCGCGAACCCGGAGAGCGCGTTTTTCAAGTTCGGCTGGAGCGACATAAACAGGAGCGGCGTTGTCAAGGAGGAGAATCCCAATGCGGGCTTCTACGGTCCTGAGAACTTCGGCTTCATCTGCGAGTGGGACGAAGCCGCGGAGGTAAATGTACCGATAACTGGGGAAGAACTCCTCGGCGACTGGGAGATATGCAGACGCGTTGACATAAGCACCGGCGAAGAGGTCTCGATCGACAGCTTCGACGGTTGGGTCTACACCTACGGCGACGACGGAAATTATTATTTCGATACAGGCAATGGTCCTTCAGCGTCACTTAAGTGGTGTATAGAAGATGGCGTGGTCAAGCTCTACAACGGCGATTCTCTCAGCGAGAGCAGCACCGTGCATAATATCCTGTATGACGGGGATTTCCTCACATGGGAGGACGAGGGCCAGATCACTTACTGGCGCAGAAAGACGGAAACTCAGCCTGTTATCACTGAGGAAGAGCTCCTCGGCAACTGGGAGATCTACAGGTCTGTCAGCGAGGAGAACGGCGAGGAACTGCCCGAGTATGCTGCTGAGTTAGAGGGCTTGGTATATACCTACGGCAGTGACGGCGTTTACTATATCAATAATGATGAGCATTCTTTCTGGAGGATAACAGACGGCAAGATCGGACTGTATGATAACGTAGACTCTGTGGAGCCGTTCGCCGTTATCACCTATGACGGAACAAATCTCATTGCGACCGAGGGAAGCGTTGTTTACTACTGGCGCAGGATCGGCAGCAGTGCGCTGCTCGGCGATGTGAACTTCGACGGTCTCATCGACGGCGCGGACGCTTCGCTCATACTCTACGCAAATGCCAACGGTATCGACGATAACCTCACGGCGGCTCAGCAGGCGGTCGCGGACGTCAACGGTGACACCCTCATCGACGGCGTGGACGCTTCGCTCATACTCACTTACAATGCGTACAGTGTGGATAACGGCACGCTCAGCCTGCCGGACTGGCTGAGCTCACTCGACAGCTGAATAAACGCGGAAAGGCTCCATTAGTGGAGCCTTTCTTTTTGTGGGTGGTGTTCAGCGGAGGTCGCCGGCAAAAAGGGCGAGCGATATCCAGAAAGGGAGGGCGTACTCTCCGCCGAAGCGCACTGCCGGGACAAGCAGTGCCAGCGACACTCCCGCCTGAAATACCCGCAGTATACGCAGACAGTCACGCTCCCGCGGAGAACCGCAGATGAGCGCTCCTATCACCGCGCCGCCGTCGAGGGTACGGTAGGGGAGGAGGTTGTATGCCGCTGCCGCGAGGTTGAGCATGGGGAAGCTGCCGGGGCAGTGTGCGGCGGTCAGCAGAATGTACATCAGGACGTTCGATAAAGGTCCCGCGAGGAGGACGAGTATGTCACGAGGAGTGCTCCTCAGCGGGGCGCGGACAGTCTCTATCCTTATTCCCGCGGCTGAGAGCGTGACGCTGCGGACACGGGCTCCGGTCAGGTTCATGGCGGCGAGGTGTCCGGCTTCGTGGATAATGCAGACCGCGGCGAGGGAGAGTATGAGGGCTTCGTCGCGCAGGAGGAACAGCAGCGCGGTCAGCACCAGAAAGCTGAACCGCACGCGGAGAATGCCGGAGGTCAATGCAGTATGAGCGGCAGCGGGTTGGGCAGGAGCTCGTGCGGAGCAGAGATAAGTGCGGTCAGCCTCGCGAAAAGCTGTGCGCCGAGGGCGGGATCGAGGAGGGCTGTGCAGAATAGTCCTGCGGCTATGAGTATGCACAGCACAGCCTGCGTCGCGGGGACGTCGTCGGGGCGCTCGCGGACGGTTCGGCTGTATTCCCGCTCGAGCTCGTCGGTGGTGGGGTCGTCGTTCATGTTATCACCTCGGGACATTATATGCCGGGGAATGCGGGGAGATGTCTGGCAGGTTGCAAATGCTTTTAGGCATAAGAAAACCGCTCTCATTGAGGGCGGTTTTAGTATTATTTTTCGTCATCGTCAAGTTCGTCGTCATCAACGATTTCAGGCGGTTCGGGGAAAAATTTCTGGTGTGTTATGATATTTATAACCTCATCTAAAGATTTATCTTTATTTTTTAGAACAATTTCAAGCATTTCACCGGTGCAGTTATACTGACGAGCAACAAGACAAGCAATAATAATAGCATTTTCACGGTCATTGGGAACAGAGACTTTTTTCTCATCATACTTTAATGACCAAAGCAAATCACAAAGTATCTTTTCGTTTTTAGTTAATTCAGCCATTATTTGCCCTTCTTCCTGATACTGTTGATATAATCTTCGTTTCCAACAATTTTTATTTTCAAGTGATAACTATAATTACCTAAACCATTGACAGTAAACCTGTAAAAATGATTTCTGTTTTCGTAGTTCATTTCCTGACCGGGTTTAAGATTTGGAAAGTCAGTCGCAATCTGATGACTAAGTCTTTCGCGCTCTTTTTTGCCAATTTTCAATGATTTTGGTCTTTTCTCTATTGTACCACTTTTCCCGGATTTGTCAACGCTTTTCGCGGATTTTCCGGAAGGACCGCCGCCGCTGTAAAACTTTTTTGAAGCACTTACAGAACGCTCGTTTCCAGACATATCGTCGCTAAGACCGAGCTTGACGAAGTTGAAGCCGAGCGGCTCGTAATCCTCCTCGCGGCGTATCTCTATTAAAACAGCCATAAGGAAGTTGATGTTCCCTTATGGCTGCTTTGTTATATCAGAAATCCCGCTATGAACGCAGCTGCGGCGGCAGCAAGTGCTACCGCTATCAGCGGCAGTCCGAAGTAGGACAGCAGGAGCGCTGCAAGCGTTCCCACGGCAGCAGTGAGCTTGCTGCCGGTGCTGTAGAATATCGCGGGGATGGTCATCGCGGACAGCACCGCGTAGGGGATATAGTACAGGAAGCTGCGCACGAAGCGCGACTTTATCTTCCTGCGGAAAAATACGAACGGCACGGCGCGTATCAGGTAGGTCACGCCTGCCATTACTATTATGTACACTGCGATGTTCATTGCTCAGCCTCCTCCTTTACCGGGAAGAGCGCCGCTCCGAGGGCTGACGCTGCCACTGCGCTGATTATCACTGCGAATCCCGGCGACACGGCGGTCAGGACGTACCTGAACAGCACGCTCACTCCCGCGGCGGCTGCTACTACTGCGAGGACGCTCTTTTGTCTGCGTGCAGGAGGTATGATTATCGCGAGGAACATTCCGTAGAGGACTATGCCAAGTGCGCTGCTGACGGCGTCCGGGAGGAGCTGTCCCGCTGCTGCGCCGAGGGCTGTCCCCGTGACCCAGCCGAGCGCGGAAATGAGTATCATGCCGTACATATACGCGGGGGTTATGCGTTCCTTCTGTGCCGAGCAGACAGCGAATATCTCGTCGGTTATGCCATAGGACGCGAGGAAGCGGTGGGGCGTGGTGAAGCGGGGGTCGAGCTTCTGTGAGAGCGACAGCGCCATGAGCGAGTAGCGGATATTTATTACCAGCTGTACCAGTATCATCTCGATTATCGTGCCGCCGGCACGGATAATGTCCACCCCCGCGACCTGTCCGGCGGAGGTGAGGTTCGAGGCGGATATTATCGAAGCGATGAGCGGGGATATCCCCGATTCTACGGCGAGTATGCCGAATCCGAACGACACCGACAGGTAGCCCAGAAATATCGGGATACCGTGCGAGGCGCCGCGGAAGAAGTCTTTTTTCATTGCGGTTCTCCTGTTTGTTTTTTCATACCTACATATAATATCACATTTTGCGCGGAAGTGCAAGTCATTTTGCAGGGCGGAGGTTTTTTGGCGGGAAGAGGTCGTGTAAGGGCGCATTGTAATGCGGGATGCGGAATGTGGAATTGCGGGGAAGGGTGGTTTGTGTAGGGGGGCGCCTACGCCTGCCCATGGGTTTCGCGTACCAAAGGGACAACCGCGCGGGGACGGCTCGGACGACTGCGTAGTTTACGGAGCTGTTCGGACGAGGTGTCGCCCAATGAGGTTTTCCCTTTGCATTAGACCGCCCGCGGATGCTTCCCCGCTTGTGACATTTGTCACCTCACAAAATGACCCGCGGCACTTCCAATCCGCTCCCGCAGGGTGTATACTGGTATCATAAACCGAAAGGAGATACGCTATGGAAAACACTGTTGTAAAAATAGAAAACCTCGTTAAACGCTATGGCGAGCTCATCGCGCTCGACCACTTCAGCCTCGAGATAAAAGAGGGCGAGATATTCGGTCTGCTCGGTCCCAACGGCTCTGGCAAGACCACTACTATCAACTGCCTCCTCTCCCTCCTGTCCTACGATAAGGGAAATATCGAGCTCTTTGGCAAAAAGATGACCCCTGTCAGCTACGATATCAAAAAGGATATCGGCGTCATCATGCAGAATGTCGCGGTGCTCAACGAGCTCACGGTCTATGAGAATATCGACTACTTCTGCGGGCTGTATATCTCCGATAAGGCGCTGCGCAAAAAGTACGTCGAGGAGGCTATCGCGTTCGCGGGGCTCGGGGACTTCGTGAAGTTCTATCCCAAGAAGCTCTCGGGCGGTCTGCTCAGACGTCTCAACATCGCCTGCGGTATCGCGCACAAGCCCAAGCTCATAATCCTCGACGAGCCTACGGTAGCCGTTGACCCGCAGAGCCGCAACCGTATCCTCGAGGGTATCGAGGAGCTCAACCGCGCCGGTGCGACGGTCATCTATACCTCCCACTACATGGAGGAGGTCGAGCAGCTCTGCACCCGCATCGCTATCATGGACAAGGGCAGAAAGATCGCTGAGGGCACTAAAGAAGAGCTCAAGCGCATGATACGCAACACCGAGACCGTAACGATCGAGATAATCGAGCTCCCCGAGGAGGCACGCGCTCAGATAGCGTCCCTCCCGCACGTCTACAGCGCCGAGCACGACGGCGAAAAGCTCGTCATCTGCTGCTCCGGCGGCAAGCACAATCTCATCCGCATTCTTGACGTTTTACAGAGCCGCGACCTCAGCTTCGGAAGAGTCTACACCGAACTGCCTACGCTCAACGATGTCTTCCTCGAGATAACCGGCAAGGCACTGAGAGACAAGGAGGATTAATATGTTCCTGCATATTTTTAAATATGAGCTGCTTTCGTCTTTGCGCGTCAAGGACCTCATCATCTGGCTGATGATATTCCCGATAGCGCTCGGGACGTTCTTCAAGATAGCGTTCGGCAATATCTACGCTCAGAATACCAAGTTCTCGGCGATACCGGCTGCTGTGGTCGGTGCGGAGAACGACCCGTCGTTCAGGAGCGTGTGTGACTCCGTCAGCGAGGGCGATGAGGCGCTCCTGAAGGTCACATATACCAACGAGGAAACGGCACTGGAAATGCTCGAGAAGGGCGACGTTGATGGTATCTTCTATGCCGGGGACGAGGTGAGGCTGACTGTTGCGGGCTCCGGTCTGGGGCAGACTATCCTCAAGAGCTTCGCGGACAGATACAGTGTCAGTGCGGCGATAATCAAGGACGCACTGATGAACGACCCCGCGAGCGCTCCCGCGGTCATTGCGGCGATATCCGAGGATGTTTCCTCCTGCCGCGAGATACCCCTCACTGAGGGCAACACCGACAACATGGTACAGTATTTCTACAACCTCATCGCGATGGTAGCGATGTACGGTGCGGTTACGGGACTGCACGTCAGCGTCGGGAATCAGGCGAATATGTCGCCGCTGGGCGCAAGAAGGTCCTGTTCGCCGGCAAGAAAGTCCGTAAGCATTGCAGCGAGCTTCCTCGGCAGCTGTATCATTCAGGGACTGTGCATGGTGCTGTGCGTCAGCTTCGTGGCTTTTGCGCTCGGGGTGGACTTCGGCAGCAAGCTCCCGCTCGTATATGCGGCGGCGCTGCTCGGAGGCTGCATGGGAGTCTCGATAGGCTTCTTCGTGGGGGCGCTCAATATGCCTGAGAGTGCCAAGACCGGCGTGGTGATGTCGTTCTCCATGCTCATGTGCTTCTTCAGCGGACTTATGGTCGGCAACATGAAGGCGGTCATTGCGGCGAAGGTGCCGTGGCTCAATATGATAAATCCCGCTGCGGTAGTTTCCGACAGCATTTACTGCCTGAACATCTACAGCGACTACCGCAGGTTCATCGTGAAGATGATATCTATGGTGATAATCACGCTGGTGTTCGTCGTTCTCGGTCTCATTCTTACAAGGAGGAAGAAATATGCAAGTCTTTAATGCATTTCTCAAGGTGCTGAAAAAGAGGTCGCTCAGTGCGATGATATATATTGCGGTGTTCCTCGGGATAGCTATCCCCATGGCGAGCAGCTCCACTTCCACCGAAGCGATGAAGCTCACCAGCCTCGACATCTGCGTTTTCGACGAGGACGGCACCGACGCCAGCCGCGAGCTCATATCGCTCCTTGCAAAGAACAACAAGATAGTCACCCTCGAGAACGACCGCGATGTCATGACGGACGCTCTCTACTATGAGTGGATCGACTACGCGCTCATCATCGACAAGGGCTACGCTGAGAAGCTCGCGGCGGGCGAGACGAATGATCTCTTCCGCAGCTACCATATGCACGACAGCTACTCGGTGGTCTATGTCACGAATCTCCTCAGCGAGTATACATCGACCGTCAAGGCTTTCATGACCTCCGGGAATTCCTTCAGCGACGCGCTCAGCAAGACTGCGGACGCTCTCAGCACCGATACTGAGGTGACGATGAAGTCCTTCAGCAGCGGCGGCGGTCTTACGGACGTTGTCGGGTTCTACTACCGCTATCTGCCGTATATACTCGTTGCGGTGATCCTCGGAACGCTGTGTCCGGTCATCGTTACGATGAACAGCCGCGACCTGCGCTTCCGCACGAACTGCTCGAGCATACGCTCGTCGTCGTACACCATGCAGCTGTTCCTCGGCAGTGCGATGTTCGTATTCGCGGTGCTGGCGCTGTTCACGGTGGTGGGTATCGTGATGAACGGCGGGATCAACGGGGATATGCTCCTTGCTATAGCGAACAGCATAATCTTCTCGCTCGTCGTGACCGCTCTGACGGTGTTCGTTTCCGGCTTCGAGATCGGTCCGAACATTCAGGCGCTCATCACGCAGATCGCGGGTCTCGGAATGAGCTTCCTCTGCGGCGTTTTCGTACCGCAGTCGATGCTCGGCAGCGGCGTGCTCACGGCTGCGAGGTTCCTGCCGATGTACTGGTACACGGTGCTGAACGATATGCTCATGGGCGACACGAGGTTCGACGCGGACAAGGCTGCGCTCTGCCTCGCTGTTGAGGCGGCTTTCGCGGTGATGCTCGTGGTGCTGACGGTGCTCGTCAGACGGCAGTCCAGCGGGAAAAACGCTCCCAGACAGAAAAAGGCTGAGCCGGCAGCTGCGTGAGGTAATGTATAACTGAGGTATCGCCTGCGGTGATGAGATTTGTGTCATCGCGCGGGGGATACCTTTTTTGCTGTTTTTTGAACAATAACCGCCGCGGGGAGGGTTTTTATTTGTGTATGCTTGACAAAAATCCGGAAATAATTTATAATAATAGGTGTATTATACAAGAAAGGGATGACGATATGCACTACAGATTCTCAGAAGTAACTCCGGAAATAGCCGCTCTGGCTGAAAGATCCATCGAAGGCTATAAGATCGATCCAGCCCTCTACACTCAGTACGACGTCAAACGCGGTCTGCGCGATATCAACGGCAACGGCGTGGTCGCGGGCCTCACCAACATAAGCACTATCAAGGTGCTCGATATCGGCGACGGTATGCCCAACCACGGCGACGGCAAGCTCTATTACCGCGGTATCGACGTAGAGGATATCGTCGCCGGATTTATCAAGGAAAAACGCTTCGGCTTCGAGGAGACCGCTTATCTCCTCCTCTTCGGCGAAATGCCCTCCGAGCATGAGCTCGTGGAGTTCCGCAGGATACTCGCGGACTTCCGCTCGCTGCCCACGACCTTCACACGCGATGTCATAATGAAGGCACCCAGCGACAATATGATGAATACCCTCGCGAAGAGCGTGCTCGCGCTCTATTCCTATGACGACAACGCTAACGATATATCCATACCGAACGTTCTGCGGCAGTGTATCGAGCTGATAACGCTGTTCCCGGTGCTGGCGGTGTACGGATATCATGCGTACAGATATTCAAAGTTCGGGGGGAGCCTCTTTATCCACGACCCCGACCCGGAGCTCTCCATCGCGGAGAACCTCCTCTATATGCTCCGCGAGGATCACGGCTACACTGACCTCGAGGCGCGTATCCTCGACCTCGCGCTCGTCCTTCACGCCGAGCACGGCGGCGGAAATAACTCCACATTTACGGTACACGTCGTTTCTTCGTCCGGCACCGATACCTACTCCGCTATCGCGGCGGCGCTCGGCTCACTCAAGGGCCCCAAGCACGGCGGCGCGAATATCAAGGTCGCGATGATGTTCGACGACATGAAGGAGAATGTCAGCGACTGGACCAACGAAGATGAGGTGCGCGGGTACCTCAGGAAGCTGCTCCACAAGGAAGCCTTCGACCGTGCGGGTCTCATCTACGGCATGGGACACGCTGTGTACTCGCAGTCCGATCCGAGGGCTAAGGTCTTCAAGAGCTTCGTGGAGAAGCTCAGCTCCGAAAAGGGCAGGCACGACGAGTTCGCGCTGTATTCGCTCGTGGAGAAGCTCGCGCCCGAGGTCATCGCCGAGGAGAGACGTATCTACAAGGGCGTCTGCGCGAACGTGGACTTCTACAGCGGGTTCGTTTACCGTATGCTCGGCATACCAGACGAGCTCTTCACGCCGCTGTTCGCGACCTCGCGTATCGTGGGCTGGTCGGCGCACCGCATCGAGGAGCTCATAAATTCAAATAAGATAATCCGTCCCGCCTACAAGGCTATCTCGCCCATGCACGGCTACACCGACATGGAGAACCGAATGGACTGATGTTATGAAACGAAAGACGGAAGCTCTGCGGACTGCGGCGACTTTCTTCGTGCTGACGGCGGCTGTATTCGCACTGACGGCATTTGCAGACATAAAAACGCTCGAGAGGGTCGATCTCGTTTTCTGGAGTGAGATATTCGTGCTCGCGGCTCTGCCGGTATTCGAGCTCGTCATGGAAAAGCGGGCTGCTTTGAAGCGCGGTATGCATCGAGGGATATTCTTTCTGATGTACTGCACCGGCTACGGGCTGTCGCTGTTTGGGGCGTATATCTGGATCTTCTGCACCAACCTCAGCAGGTTCTTCACAGAGGCTGAGACCGAAGAGGAAGATTGGCTGGGGCTTGGTCTGGTGGCAGTATGGCTTATAATGCTCTTCGGCGCGCTGTGGGCATTGGTTTTTCGCGGCGCTGCATTCGTAGTGAAATATTTCATCGAAAAAAAGAAAAACTGACATAACGGAGCGGTGACGAATGTTTTGTGCTGATCACGGGGATCAGGTGAATCCCGGGGCGAGGTCCTGCGGGACGGCTTTCGGGGAGGTCTTTGACCTGATACTGAGTCTCCGGCACTGATAACTATGTTTATATTTTTCCATTGAAAGGAATGATACATATGGCAAACACCACACAACTTATCAACTGGGGCGGAATGTCCGTCGTAAGGCTTCAGGCGGGCGGCTACGAGGCTCTCGTCGCTTATGAGATCGGCTCGAATGTTATCCGTCTGCACGACAACACCAACGGAGTTGAGTTCTTCCGCTACAGCGACAAGAACGACGCTGACGTTATACGTCAGTCCGCCGAGGTATGGGGTCTCCCGACTCTCTACCTGCCCAACCGCTTCGCTGACGGCGTACTTAAAACATCAGACGCAGTATATCAGCTCCCGGTAAATGAGAAGGCGCCCTACAATAACCATATCCACGGTTTCCTCCACAAGAGGGTGCATGAGGTAGTCGAGCACAATGCCGACAGCAACTGCGCGTGGGTAAAGACACGCTATGTTTACGACGAGAACGACGAGTTCTTCCAGTACCTGCCCGTGAGATTCGTTGCGGAGTATACATTCACGCTCAGCGAGAACGGTCTCGAGCAGGATATAAAGTTCACCAACGCTTCAGGGGACAAGGTGCTCCCGATGTCGCTCGCTTCGCATACCGCCATAAACGCTCCGTTCGTTGACGGCGGCAAGGAGGCGGATATACGTCTGACTGTGCCGATCGGCAAGAAGTGCGAGCTCAACGAGCGCTGTCTGCCGACTGAGAAACTCAAGTCCCTGACCATGTGGGATCTTGAGTACAAGTCCGGCAGCAAGTGCCCTGTGCTCCAGGTCTGCGACAACGATATGTACTTCGGTGAGTACGCTGACCTCGACCACGAGAAGTTCCACGGCGTTATCGCTGAGGACATCGCGAGCGGCAAGAAGCTCTGCTATGAGGTCTCCGAGGAGTATAAGTTCTGGATAATCTGGAACGACCGCGGCTTCAACCACTATTTCTGTCCCGAGCCGATGACCGCTATGATCGACGCGCCTAACCTCAGCCTTCCCGCTGATGTTACGGGCTACCGTGAGGTCAAGCCCGGTGAGACCTTCACCGCACACCAGAGGTTCTTTACAAAGCTGTGATAATAAAAATGGCGCACCGAGGGGTGCGTCATTTTTTGTGATGTTGCGATGTTTTTCGTGCGGCCGTTGCCGGTCGCAGGGAAAAAGTCTCGCGCCGGGGGAAGGAGACGCCCTCTCTTACAGGGCGTCTCCACTTTTCAAACAGTCCACCGGACTGTTTGAAAATTCACCTCTTGCGGAGTGCCTCTCAGATAGTTTCGCTTCGCCTTAAAAACAAAGCGAAGCGACCAGAGGCGCTGCCTCTGGTCTCTGCCAAAGGGATTATAATCCCTTTGGGATCCCAATGCTGAATACTTCCGTATGCGATGTACGGGTAACGTCCTCGATGAGAGTGAGCGAGCGAAGCAAGCGGCAACGTGTCCGCCTGCGCGGGCTCCGCGCCTGATACCTGACACCTAAAAAGGACGCACACTTGTGCGTCCTTTTTTCAGGTATAAAATTTGTCCCGGTATGTGCTGACCTCCGTGAATATGCCCTTGTGAGAGCCGTTTATCTCCAGCGCCGTGATACGTCTGCCGGTGACGTCCCCGAAGGTCGCGGTGTCCGACAGGTCCTCGCCGTTGTAGCCGCAGTACGAACAGAATGTCCGCTCGGCAGCACGGGCCGTGTACTTGTCGCGGAACACCAGCGCCTGCTGCGGGTCGCTCAGGAACTGTCTGTCCAGCTCGAAGAACTTGTGGCGGACTATCTTTTTCGCGGTGACATCGGGGTCGATGAGATCATAATTTCCGTAATCGCCGTTGATGTCGGACATATGGAAGCCGCTTATCATGCGCCGGTACGTCAGCTCCGTGCCCGATGTGATGAGTCCGGAGCTCTGGTATGTGAACTGCTGCGGGCTGCTCTCCGGTGTTATCCGCACGCAGTTGGTCCCCCGGATATACGGGTATGTCCCGCACAGCTTGTAGCTCAGGTTCACTATGCCGTCCCACATCGACGAGTTGTTCTTCACGAAGATGTAGTTGCTCGCGTCGGAATTGTTCTCGTGCGTGACGTAGGGGAAGGTGTAATAGCTGTCCATGAGGGAGTTTATCGAGACGCCCGTCTTCATGCCGGGCTCGGTCTGGTTCTGGCAGAGGAGCGACGTGAATCCCCGCGACACCACGGACGTTATGCTGTACCCGCCGGCGTTAGTCACTGTCAGCGAGTCTATCAGCCCGTGGTGGACGTTGTGCCCGCCGACGTACAGCAGCAGCTCGGCGGCGTCCGCAAAGGAGGCTGATGTGCTCCGCACCCGCACGCTCAGGTGTGTGTAGGGGAGGTATGCGTCCTTGATGAAGCGGAACGAGAGTATGCTGTTCTCGCGGAGCTGCGTGCCGTCGGACTTCTTTACGATGATGTATGCGTTCATTCGCTCACCTCTGCAAGTACGATGCTTTGCGGCGTGGCGAGCGTGACCGTAACGGGGATCCACTCCTCGCCGTTATCCTCAGCTGTGAACGACTGTATGTGGCAGCCGGTGAACGTCAGTCCGCGGTAGGTCACGGTGAAGCCGCTGTTCGTGGGGATAAGGTTGTTGATGTAGAGCAGGAAGCTCATGGGGCCGGAGTCGTCGTGTATGCGTCCCGTGAGCGTGAGACGGAGGACACGTCTGCCGGCGTTTGTGACGACCTCCGTACCGGAGACCGTCGTCGCCTCGGAGATGTCCTTCACCGAGGTCATCTTCATTCTCTCCACAACGAGCGAGACCGGACCTATGGTCACGGTCTCGGGCTCGCGGAGGGTAAGGGTGGTCTGTGTGCTCATTCAGCGCTCCTTTCTATCCGCGAGATACCGCTCACGCTCAGCTTTATGCTGAGCACAAGACGGGAGATGTTGGAGTCGTGCTTCATGGTGATCCCTGCCACGGATGTCGTGAGCCCCGAGAGCGATACAAGTGCGGGGGAGATCTTCTCGCTGTAGTAGTCATAGAGCTTCTCCATGCTCCAGTTTTCGGGTGCGGTCACCCTGATGTCGAGCTCCGCCTTGAACGGCAGATACATCGCATACTCCGAGTACACCGGGGCGGTGCTCTCGAAGCGCCCAACGCCGACTACTGTGAATATCCCGCGGCTCTTGCGTTCAAGGGATATGCTGTCGAATGAGCTGTAGACCTCCGGCACTCCTGCGTCTGTGAGCGCGGAGACCGCCTGTTCCAATATCTGTCTGAGCATAGTGCACCTCCTAAAAGCTGATGAATACGAAATTCCGCGGCTGTATGAGGTCCTCGCAGAGCTGCATATAGTCGCGCAGCAGCCTCTCCGAATAGGCGAGTGAGCCGCTCGGGCGGGTCTGTGACGGCGGCTGGAGCATATCTCCCGCGTAGGTGACCTCTGTGCGGTCGCGGGCGGCGTTGAGCTGCTGGAGCCTGTGGTTCGCTGCCGCTGCACAGAGGAATTCGAGACGGATATCCGTTCTGTCGGCGTCCGGGAGGAGCATCCTCTCCACCTCTGCCATCGCGAGCGATATCACGGGGGCGTATCTGCCGTGGTCTTCCTCGCCGGAAAACAGCGTGAAGAGCGACTTTACCGATTCTATGTTCATGCGTGCCTCCTTATCTCAGCGAGAAGCCCGCTGTGGGGTCTTCTGCGGGGGAGGCGCCGGGCACGAGCTGTAATGTGATACCGCCTGTGCTGCGCGATTCATAGGACTTCTTCAGCGCTATGAGCTGGGCGGTGTCCATGTGCTTCGCGAAGAACGAGACTGCGTCCGCGGTCTCTCTGCCGCCTGCGAAGAAAGCGAGCCTGCGTATGTCGCGGCGGAGCTCATCGTCGGCTGCGGCGAGGGAGACGGAGGGGTCTGTGATGTGGGCGGTGTCTGAGGTGCAGCGCTTTGTCACGCCTGCACTGACCTGTGCGGGAACTGCCACGAAGCTCCATTCGTAGGCGTCGGTGATGTCGCTCAGTATCGTGTAGCAGAGCTTGCCGGCGTAGGTCCTGCCGTTTTTGTGGGCGCAGGAGGAGACTGCTCTGGCGCAGCCGCAGACGGAGCAGGTCTTTTTTGCTGCTGCGCAGGAGATGCTGACCTCCTTCTTTATCCCGGCGTCTATCTCCGCGATGAGGGTGGAATTGGCTTCAGTGCGCACCATGTACGCGCTCGCGCGGAGCTGCCTGTAGGGAGCTCCGTACTTCGTTGTGCGCTCCGGGACGGTGACTACCTCGGTATCAAAGATACGGGCGGTCTGGTTG
The DNA here is from genome assembly GCA_016288815.1 of Ruminococcus sp. GTDB lineage: Bacteria > Bacillota > Clostridia > Oscillospirales > Ruminococcaceae > Ruminococcus. The sequence continues at coordinate 15,199 of JAEELF010000037.1, read as the reverse complement.
GAGGTGGAGGGGTCGTGGTCGAAAATGCCGGTCTTGCCCACGAATGCTTCGCGGAGCTGCCCGAGTGCCTCGTCGGAGAAACATTCGCCGTCGCGGTCGATGTCGTTGTCGCAGAGAACGAGCGGGAAGACGTAGAGCTCGTCCTCCTTCATGGCTCTGCGCGTGAAGCGATTTATCATATCAAGGGTCTTCTGTTCCATTTTTGCTCCTTTCGTCAATGAAACGGTACAAGGGAGGGGCGATGAAGTCACCGCCCCTGACAGTTTCGTCTTATGTGCCGGAAGTGATCGACAGCACCTTTACCGCCTCGGGAGTGATCTTCCTGAAGCCGCAGGTGATCGACACTGTGATCTGGTCGAGCTGGCGGTCGATGAGCTTGTCGGTCTCCATTACGAGGTCGGAGCTCGTGATGAACTCGAGCGCAAAGTTCCTGTCGATACCGATGATCTTGTTCTCCGGCGCCGCGGAGGTCTTGATGAGCTCCGAGCCGAAGGGAAGTCTGATCTTTCCGCCGTTGTCTGCATTGCAGTCCTTGAGCTGATCCATCGCTACTATCTGCGAGGCGAGCTCCGGGGACGCGATGACCGTGGTCATGTCGAAGCAGTCGAACTCACCGTAGAGCGCGGCGAGGTCTGCGTAGGTGAGGGAGGAGGTCGTGACAGGAGTTACGCCGGTGACGAGGACCGTCATCGCCTCGGATACCACGGAGCCTGCCAGCTTTACGCCGATAGAGCGCAGCATTACGCCGAACACGTCAAGGCGCTGCTGGCGGATAGCTTCATAGGAGGCGCTGATGAGACGTCCGTACTTCGCGAGGACCGTCGCTGTGGAGCTCTCTCTTACGGTAGCTGTGGGGAGCGTCGCTGCCTCATCGGAAGTGGTGTACTGGGCGGAGTCGTCGAGGGTGCAGCCGAGATACTGTCCGCTGCCGCTGATAGTCTTCGCTGCGCAGACCGAGGAGAGGATAGTCTCGTCGAAGCCCTTTCTGATGCATCTTGTGACGAACTCCGGGAAGAGCACTGCGCTCTCCGTGGAGGAGAAGAACTTCTCCACTCTGTCACACTCGCTGCCGCTCACGCGGATATTGAAGCGCTTGAGCTGTCTCTCGAAGGCGTCGAGCTTTTCGAGAGGGGTTCCTGCATAGCCGGAGGAGGGGTCGAGCTCCTCGAGGGCGGCTGTGAAGGACTTGCCGCTCAGATTGTAAAGACCCTTTTCGAGCTTGATATCGTTATACATGATGTACCTCCATTATTCGTTTTCGTTGTTTTCTAGTCTCATCTCGATCTCGCGTGCCTGGGCGTTTTTCAGCCTTGCCTCTGCGAGAGCGGATTCGTCCTGAAGATTGATGTTGTCCCACTCGACGCTGCACGCTGCCTCCGAGCCGACAGAGGTGAGATATGCCCTGCCGACTTCACAGATCACAGGCGTGAGCAGTCTGCGGTAGTATTCGAGCTCGGACGTGAGTATGTCCGCCTGCTGCTGGGACATCCGCTCCGTGGAGCTCCAGTTCAGACCCAGCAGGAACGGCGGTATCGAGAGCTTCGCGATGAGCTGCTCGAGGAGCTGGCGCACGGGGACGTTGGTGTCGAAAAGCTGGTTCTCAGCTCCGATGACCTTGATGTCCACGTCGCCGACTGCCACGAAGTCCTTGACCTGCCCGTACTTCGCCGAGTTCATGCCGTCTGACCACTCCTTCGCTATCTGCACCGCTCTCTCGCGTGAGTAGGTGAAGTCCGAGGAGTCCTTGGACGGCTTGTAGGTGACCGCGTAGCGGACGTTGCCCGCGCGGTCGAAGTTCTGTCCTATGCATTCGTAGATGCGCAGGAGTATGCTGCTCAGTGCCGGAAGTCCGCGCAGGAGCGGTCTGCCTCCGGTGAGCGCTGCGTATACTATCCGCTCCGGGTGAGGGACGCTGTGGAGGGTGCCCTCGCTGTCCCTGACGGAATAGCTGCGCGCGAACGGGTCTCTGCCCGCGTTTATCACGACTGCCGAGGTGTCGCCGTTCCATAGTCCTGCGATACGCCCGTGCTCCGGGTCTGCGACTATCTCCCCGACGGCGCTGCCGTAGGTGAGGAGGCTGTCGAGGAACTCATCGGCAAAGCAGCCGATGCCCTTTCCGGTCAGTCCCACCGGCACGTCCGCGAGGAAGCGGTCGAGGCTGTCCTGCACGGTCTCGTCGGTGCAGACTATCCTGAATCCGCCTGTGAGACGGATCACCTTCATCAGTGCCGCGTCGATCAGCGGCACTGCGAAGCGCAGCCTGTCGTAGAGATCGCGCTCGAACGGCTCCACCGCCGCCGGCAGCGTGATACTGCCCGGTCCCTGCCGCAGCGCCGGAACGAGCTCCGGGGAAGCGGTGCGGGCGGGCTTCTTCTTTTTGAATAGCTTCATATTCTCTCCTTTCGGGTGAGTTCAGCTCCGGCTCACTGAGACCGCGAAGGCTTCCTCGCGGCGCTCTGCGAGCATCTCCATCACGAAGTAACGCATATCGTCCATCGCGTGATCGTTCTCCTTTATGGGAACGTCCGTGCCTGAGCTCTCGTTCCAGCGGTAAAGGCTGAATTCGCGCAGGATATCCCTGCACTGCTCATTGAACATGAGCTTCTTCTGCCGGAGCGCCGAGCTGACGTGCCGTATCCCTGTGACTACGTCGTTGTCTGCCTTGACGACCCTGAAGCGCGAGTGCCTGCGGATACACTCAATGAAGCTCGCAGCGGAGGGATCGACGATGACCTTGTCTATCCTGTGTCCCTCCGCAAGCTCCTCCAGAGCCGCGTAGTGCTCCTCGTCCGTGCGGGAAACTCCCTCTCTTTTCGAGGAATAATAGTACTCCTTCAAGCGGTACCAGACGCTGCCGCGGAGTCCCCACAGACCAAATGAGGCTGGATTGACTGTGCCGTAATCGCAGGAGATGACGAAGCGCTCGCATTCGACGTCTCCGGCATAGACGTGCTTTTCCCGCTCGAACATCGGGTAGACCGTTCCCTCAGAAGCGGTCCACTTGCCGAGCACGAAGCGATCGTAGAAGGCGCCTGAATAGAGCCTTTCGTAGCGTCTCTTCATTGCCTCCGAGAGCGATGGGTTGTCGTCCATCGTGAAGCGGATATAGAGGGCGCGCTTTTCGCGGCGCTTCTTTATCCACTCGCAGTAGAACCAGTGGGCGGGGTTGTCGGGGTTGCAGTTGAACCACATCTTCGAGCCCGCGACTGAGCACCTCGCGAGTGCCTGCTCCACGAACGAGCGCGGCATGAGTGCCACCTCATCGAGGAAGACACCCGCGAGCGTGATGCCCTGTATGAGCGCCGCTGAGCCCTCGTCCCTGCCTCCGAAGAGGTAGAACCTGCTCGTGCGCCCGAGGAACGTGACATCGAAGCAGCTCTGGCTGAGCCTGTCCGTGCACCGGAAGCCGCACTCGCTGAGCATTCTCAGCAGCGGCACGACGACGTTGCGGCGCAGCGAGGTGACGGTCTTTCCGCACATCGCGAAGGTGCCGCCGTCGAATGAGCTGCACGCCCATATCACGAAGCCCAGCGACATTGATGTGGTCTTGCCGCTCCTGACCGCGCCGTCGCAGATGATCGCGTCGCAGCTGCGGTATTCCGGCATTTTCCACCAGTTCACAGTGAGCCTTTGCTTGGCTGAGAGCTTCTTAACTGTCAATCGGCTCACACTCCTCACCGGGAGCGGTCAGAGCCTCAAGGAGGCTCTCCGCCTTGTTCCTTTCGGAGAACGCGGTGCCGAGCTCAAAGAGCTTCTCGAGCGCCTTGAGCCTGTCGAACAGCTTCACCTCAACGCCTCCGCCCTTCACGCGCTTTATCTCCGAGACGTTGTAGAGGTCGAGTCCCTCAATGACCGAGGGCGGCGGGAGCTCGTCGCAGAACACGAGATATACCGCGTCCGTGCAGCTCCCGAAGGCGAGCCTGCGAAGTCCGGCAGAGACGATGTCGGGGTCGGCGAGGGCTTCCCTCATCGACTCTATCTTCTCCCTGCACGGCCTGCTCGCAAGGCACGCTGCTCCGTCGGCGAGAGCGGTCTCCTTCGGGAAACCCGCCCGCACAGCAGCCTCTGTGACATCTCCGAGCAAAGCGTAGTACGAGCAGAATGCGCTGCGCTTGGCTCTTGCGTCGTTTGATGACATAAAAAAAACTCCCTTCCGAACGGCTTCTGGGTGAGTGCCGTTCACAAGGGGTCTGAAATCGGGGCGCATTCAATGCTTTCCCGTTGAATACTGAAAAAGCTTTTCTGAGCTTTGTATGACTGCACAAAAGACATGGGCGGAGTTTGTGCAGAGTGAATAAAGACTTTGCAGTTGGGAGAGTTTGCAATCCTGCGAAGAATGTGGTATACTGTTATTGTGTAACAAATCAGAGCTCCGGAGGTGAATGCATTGAGCAGGCTTATCGACAAAGCCACTGTACTTTTTATATGTGCCATAGCCTTCGGCATGGCCGATTCTTTCAGCGCGCCCGTCGTGGGGCTGCTCGTGTCCATGATACTGTCCGGGCTGGTGCAGATATTCACCGGGAAGCCGGCGGCGTCGGTGATGATAGCCGCTGCGGCAGCCGCGTGCGTGCCGTTCCCGATAATGCTGTGTGCGCTGCCGCTGCTGCTGTTCGATTCGCTCAACGAGAGGCGTCCGTGGCTGCTGCTGCCGGCAGTCTTTGCGGTGAAGTCAGCGCTGAGCATTCCCGTGAGCGGACTGCTGGTCATCGCGGCGGGGTGCGCGGTGTCGCTGCTGCTCTACCTGAGGGTCTCCGCGCTCGAGAAGGCCGTGAGCCGCATGACCTCCCTCCGCGACGAAGCCGCAGAGCGGAATATCAGCCTCTCGCGGCAGAATGAGCTCCTCTCCGAGGCACAGGACAACGAGGTGCGCCTCGCGACGCTCTCCGAGCGCAACCGTATCGCCCGCGAGATACACGATAACGTCGGGCATATGCTCACGCGGTCGCTCTTGCAGTCGGGTGCGCTCATGGTCATAAACAAGGACGAAAACCTCGCTGAGCCGCTGAAAAGCCTGCACGATACCCTCGACAGCGCTATGACCAGTATCCGCGCGAGCGTCCACGACCTCCACGACGATTCCGTCGATCTGCGGAGGATAATCGAGGAGAGCGCGGCGTCGGTCTCCGATAAGTTCACCGTCGAGGTGAGGTACGATGTTTCGACAGAGATGCCGGGCAGACTGCGCTTCTGTATCGCGGGAGTGGTCCGGGAGGCGCTGTCGAATGCGGTGAAGCACTCGGCGGGCGACCGTATCCATATAACTATGCTCGAGCACCCGGCTTTCTACCAGCTCCTCGTCGAGGACAACGGGAAGTGCTTGGAGATAGGGGAGACGGGGATAGGTCTCTCGAATATGACCGACCGCGCAAGGTCGGTCGGCGGAACTATCAGCTTCACGCCCTCTGACAATGGGTTCCGCGTTTTCATGTCAATCCCAAAGGCTCAGGAGGACTTATGAATATAGTAGTCATTGACGACGACAAGCTCGTCGCGCTCTCGCTGAAAACGATACTCGAGAGCACCCAGCAGATAACAGTTGCGGCTATCGGCTCCGGCGGCGAGGAGGCTCTGCCGCTCTACAGGAAGCATTCGCCCGACGTCCTGCTCATGGACATACGCATGGGTGGCATGGACGGTATCGAAGCCGGTCAGCAGCTCCTCCGCGAGTTTCCCGACGCGAGGATACTCTACCTCACGACTTTCGCGGACGATGAGTACATAATAAAAGCCCTCGGCATGGGTGCCAAGGGTTACATACTGAAGCAGGATTTCGAGAGTATCGCGCCTGCGCTCGAGGCTGTGATGCGCGGGCAGAGTGTCTTCGGGGAGAAGATAGTCACGAAGCTCCCGGAGCTCATGAGGCAGCGGGAGGAATACGATTTCGAAGCGCACGGGATAAACGCCAAGGAGCGCGAGATCATGGAGCTCGTCGCGCGCGGGCTCAGCAACAAGGAGATAGCGGGGGAGCTCTTCCTCGGAGAGGGGACTGTGAGGAACTACCTGAGCACGCTCCTCGAAAAGCTCGCTCTCCGCGACCGCACTCAGCTCGCGGTGTACTATTATACCGAGGTGCGGAAGGCGTAGGGACAGTGCGCGGAGGATATTTTGGGTTTTAAGGAAACTTTAAGATTATTTTAAGCAAAGGGGGATATACTCATAATTGGATTAAGTAATCCCCCAATTCCCCTTCTATATTTAATTCATTTTATTTCAAGGCTATGCTTTCGGGCATGGCTTTTTTATTTGCGCGGAGCCAGCGCAGGCGGACACGCAGCCGCTAGCAAACTCGCTCACTCTCATCAACGCCGTTACTCGTACATCGCAGCGCGGAGCCCGCGCAGGCGGACACGTTGCCGCTCGTAAACTCGCTCACTCTCATCAACGCCGTTACTCGTACATCGCATACAGAACAGGTGTCAGGCGTCAGGTCTCAGGTGTCAGGTGTAGGGGCGCCCTTCGGGCGTTCGCGTTCATCTTATGCGGTCGGTGTCACTTCCCCGCGACAGCCTTTGCAGTCTCGAGGGCTATCTCCATCATGGTGCGGAAGGTGGTCTGACGCTCCTCCGCGGTGGTGGAAAGTCCTCTGAGCGGGCAGTCGGAAACTGTGAGAATGCACAGTGCATTTTTACCGGCGCGGGCTGCGTTCATGTATAGGGCAGCGGCCTCCATCTCAATGCCGAGGACGCCCATTTTCTGCCAGTCCGCGAGACTGTCAGCATCGTCGTAGAAGGTGTCGCTGGAGAGGATATTCCCGACGTGGTACGCCGCACTGGACTGCTTTGCAGCCTCGACCGCCGCGGAGAGCAGCTCCCACGAAGCCGTGGGGGCGTAGGTGCCGGGGAGACGGTACTGGGAGGCATAGGCGGAGTTGGTGCTCGCGCTCATGCCGATGAGGACGTCGCGGAGCTCGACATTGTCCGCGACCGCTCCCGCCGTGCCGACTCTGATGATGTTCTGCACGTCATACTCGTTGAAGAGCTCCCACGAATATATCCCTATCGAGGGCATACCCATGCCGCTGCCCTGCACGGACACCGGTACGCCCTTGTAGGTGCCGGTATAGCCGAGCATTCCGCGCACCTCGTTGTAGAGGACGGGGGAGTCGAGGTAGTTTTCTGCGATGAATTTAGCGCGGAGCGGGTCGCCGGGCATGAGGACCGTCGGGGCGATGTCGCCTTTTTTAGCGTTGTTATGAGGTGTGGGCATAGGTATTCCTCCTTTATATCAGCCGCGTCTGAGCAGCTTTTTTACTGTGATGAGCAGGGCTTTGTAGTTGCTGATGACGATCGCCGCGAAAAGCACGGTCAGCCAGAGGTAGTGGAGCTTCGGCTGGAATACCGCGAAGCAGCACATCAGCAGCAGCGCTGTCGTGTTCAGCAGCGACTTGATGCCGTTGAAGCGGAAGGGGACGTAGTATCTGGCGTCGATGATACGCGCCCAGAAGCAGATGTAGTAGCTCAGGAAGGTCGCTATCGCGGCGCCCTGGATGCCCCACTCAGGTATCAGGCAGATGTTCATGACGATGTTCACCGAGCAGGCTGTGAGAGCCGTCCAGAAGCTGTTTTTCGTGTGCTTGGTGGCGGAATAGATACTGCCGAGGAACTGGTTGAGGCACATGAACAGCACCGCGACTATCAGCACGGGAGCGTAGAGGTAGACCTCGCCGTACTCGGAGTAGGTCGTGGAGACTACAAAGAAGCCGGTAACAGGCTTTATCAGCAGGAGAAGCCCCGCGGAGGCGATGAACAGCATTGCCTCGTATGCGCTGTAGACGCGCTCGTAGAAGATGCTGCGGTCCTTGGAGTCGTTCTCGGTTATCGCGGACATATTCCACGCCTGGAAGAAGATAGTCGAGACCATTGAGATGAGGTTGGGGATACGGTTCGCGTAGCCGTAGATACCGACGGCTGATTCACCGAGCTGCACGCGGTCGCTGTGCATTTCCCTGATGAACATTCTGTCGGACAGGCTTGTTATCGTCCACATGACGATAGTGGGTATGAGCGGCGCAGCGAACCTCATCATCTCGCGCGCGAGCGGCTTGCTGAAATAGCGTGCGGATACGAAGTTCTTCAGGTCTGCAACGAGGAACAGGAATACCGCGGAGAGGAAGTCCGAGAGGATAACTGCGAGCATGAAGCCGCGCACTCCCCAGTGGAAGCCCGCGATGAAGAGGATGTTGAAGATGAACAGGGTCAGGGTGGCGAGAATCCCGTCGAGGGAGAAGAGCTTGACCATGTCGCGTGAGCGCACGAACTGCTGGCACTGCATTCGCAGCGAGGAGGTCAGGACGTAGATGATGAGCAGGACGGTGTAGCCCTTGATGAAGTCGAGCGCGGGGATATTGCTTATCAGCGGGACGACGAACGCCATGAGCGCCATGCCCGCGAGCGTTATCAGCCCGGACGTAGTGAAGACCTCGCGCTTGTCATACTTCTTGTCAAGACCGAAGCGTATGAGGTATTCCTGAAGCGCGAAGGTGAATATCGGCTGGAGGAACAGCGCCATCGGCTCGAGGAGCTCCTTTATGCCGGAACTTGCGGGATCGAGGTGGCGCGAGTAAAGGCGGGTAAGCAGTATGACGAGTATCTTCGACCCGAAGCTGCCTATCGCAAATATCATCGTATTGAACGCGAGTTTTTTGTATTTGTTCATCGTTATCTCCATTAAAATAGTGTGTATATACTTCATTATAGCACGTCCGGAGGGATTTGTCACTATTTTTTTCTGAATTTGCGTGAGTTGGCAGAGAATTAAAAAGTTTTTATGAACAAACGTATTTGCTATTGACAAGTTAGTGGAAATTGTATATAATTATCTTACGCGATACACCGGATTCTGTAGAGGAGGTATAAACATGAGTCAGAAATTCTACATCAACGATGACACAGGCATTATCCTTGCCAATATCAACGGAGCGGCTGCTCCCGCGGCGGCAAAGGAACTCGTCGCAGGCACTACTGACGCCGCTGCTGAAAAGCACGTCCCGGTCTGTCAGACAGGGGACGGCAAGGCTGTCGTTACTGTCGGTTCTGTTGAACACCCCATGCTCCCCGAGCACTTTATCGAGTGGATCGCCGTGAAGACCGACGCGGGGCTGTATTTCAAGTACCTGAAGGCTGGCGACAAGCCGTCGGCGACCTTCGATATCGGCAGCGAGACTGTCGAAGAAGTCTTCGCATACTGCAATCTTCACAAGCTCTGGAAAGCATGAATCAAGGAGGAAAATCACAATGGCTAACAAATACGCAGGAACAAAGACCGAGCAGAACCTCAAGGACGCATTCGCGGGCGAATCCCAGGCTCGCAACAAGTATACATATTTCGCTTCTGTAGCGAAGAAGGAGGGCTACGAGCAGATCGCCGAGATCTTCCTCAAGACTGCCGACAACGAGAAGGAGCACGCTAAGATGTGGTTCAAGGAGCTCGAGGGCATCGGTGCTACCACCGACAATCTCGCAGCTGCTGCCGACGGCGAGAACTTTGAGTGGACAGATATGTACGAGTCCTTCGCCAAGACCGCCGAGGAGGAGGGCTTCAAGGCTCTCGCGGCTAAGTTCCGTATGGTAGGCGCTATCGAGAAGGCTCACGAGGAGCGTTACCGCGCACTGCTCAAGAACATCGAGACCAAGCAGGTGTTCGAGAAGAGCAGCGTGCAGGTATGGGAGTGCCGCAACTGCGGTCATATCGTAGTGGGTACGAACCCGCCGCAGATGTGCCCGGTATGTGCTCATCCGCAGAGCTACTTCGAGATCAGAAACGAGAATTATTGATGAAGTAAAGCCGTCCCTGTCAGGACGGCTTTTTCATTTTCTAAAAAAGTTCTTGACAAGCCCGGAATAATATGTTATAATGTTCGAGTATCGTGTGAAACGGTGCATTTATCCTTGCCCGCAGAAGGTTGCCGGGCATGATCCAGAAGGAGGTGTACATTAATGGCAAAGGTATCCGCTAAGTATGAAGTAATGGTAGTTTTCAGCCTCAAGAACGGCGAGGAACCCATGAAGGCTCTCATTGAGAAGTTCAAGGAGAGGATCGAAAGACACGCCGAAGCTGTTGAAGTCAACGAGGAGTGGGGCAAGCGCAAGCTCGCTTATCCGATCGAGGACGAGACAGAGGGTTACTATGTGATCTATACTTTCACATCTGCTCCCGAGTATCCGGCTGAGCTTTCCAGACGTCTCAACATTACTGACGGCATTCTTCGTTCGCTCGTAACTGTTGTTGAATAATTCTACTTCATTAACTAAGGAGACGGTCAGATGAACAAGGTTATTTTAGTTGGCAGACTTACCGCAGACCCTGAGCTCAGACAGACTCAGAGCGGAGTTTCGTCGTGCAGGTTCACCGTTGCTGTGGACAGGCGCTTCACCGACAAGAACACCGGCGAGAGACAGGCTGATTTCATCAGCTGTATCGCATGGAGACAGTCTGCTGAATTTGTTTCGCGCTATTTCAGCAAGGGCAAGATGATCCTCGTTGAGGGCTCTCTCAGGAACAACAACTACCAGGACAGAAATCACCCCGACGTTACTCATTATACTACTGACGTTCAGGTGGACAATGTCGAGTTCGTTGGCTCCAAGGGCGAAAGCGGCGGAAACAACGGCGGCGGTTATCAGAATAACGGCTACCAGAACAATAACTATCAGTCCGCTCCGGCGCAGCAGGCAGCTCCTCAGCAGCCCGCAGCCAACAATGATAGTATGTCTTACGGCAATATGAGCGATTTTGAAGAAATTCTCAGCGACGGAGACGTTCCGTTCTAACTACTACTTTATATCGAGAAGGAGGAAATGTCATGGAAAAGGAAAGAAATTCCCGTCCCTCGAAGAAGCCGCGCAAGAAGGTTTGTATGTTCTGCGCTGACAGGATCGAGAGGATCGACTACAAGGACCTTGCAAAGCTCAGAAAGTGCATGACTGAGAGAGCAAAGATCCTTCCCAGACGTGTGACAGGTACTTGCGCTTTCCATCAGCGCGAGCTCACAGTTGCTATCAAGAGAGCAAGACACATTGCGCTTCTCCCTTACGTAAGCGACTAATAAATGATAAAGGGAGACGCAGGTCTCCCTTTTTGTTTTGATGTGGTCTTATGCGGCGGGACGTTTGCAGGGGCGCCCCTACACCTAAAACCTGACACCTGCGCCGTATGCGATGTACGAGTGACGTCCTTAATGAGAGTGAACGAGCTTGCGAGTGACAACGTGCGGACGTGCAGGGCGCTGCCCTGCTATGTAACGCTCCTACGGCATCTTCACAGGAGCGTTGAGGGGTCAGTGTTCGGTACTGATCGCGAGTTCGTCACTCTGCCTGAACAGCAGTGTCGTGCACCATACCGCCGAGATCGCTACAAGAATGTAGACCGTTCTGGCAAGCAGGCTCGCCGCGCCGCCAAAAAGCCACGCGACCATGTCAAACTCGAATATACCCACCAGTCCCCAGTTTATCCCTCCGATTATCAGAAGGATAAGTGCGATCTTGTCCCACATATTGAGAACACCTCTTTATTCGGGATTATTCGTAACGCTTTGAGCGTCTGAAGCTATTATTGCGCTCCGGACTCAATCTTATTCATTTTTTTGGGAGTAAATTATGGAAACTAAAAAAATAATCCTCATCGCCGCAGCCGCTGTAGTGCTGCTCATCATCATCGCCCTGCTGTGCTCGCATTTCAGCTCCGGCAACCGCAAGGGCAGAGCTGCCGAGAAGAAGGTCGCGAAGGCTCTCGCCAAGCTCGGCAAAAAAGACAAGGTGCGTATCATCAACAACGCCTTCCTGCCGCTCTATAACAAGACCTGCGAGATAGACCACCTCGTGTTCGGACGTTTCGGCGTGCTTGTGGTCGAGACCAAGGGCATCTCCGGAAAGGTCTCCGGCAGCGGCAAGAAGCTCACCCACACCATCGGTCTGAAGGTGCATAAGCTCTACAATCCCCAGCTCCAGAACAAGACCCACCTCGACAACGTCACTCACCACCTCAAAAAGGGCGGCTTCGACAGAGTTCCCGTCACGGGGGCTGTGGTCTTCACCGACAAGGACATCGTCCTCGACGGCGATTACGGCATAAAGCTCGATGAGCTCGAGAGAATGTACGAGCGCCTCCCCGACGCCGGCTGCAATCAGGACGCCCTCTACAACTACTTCTCCGGGCTCCTCGTGAAGAACCCGTTCAGGAAGTTCATGCACAAGTTCAGCAAAAAGGACTGGGACTGATAAAAAAATCGGCTGCCGAACTGTTTCGGCAGCCTAAATTCCTTTTCCTTCTTTGTGGGTGCGTCTTGGTTATGTCTTACTTAACGATGAACTTGTCGATCTTCTTTAAGAAATCCTCTGCGTCATCTGTGTGAGCATCGAGCTCGATAGGCTTGGAGAGGTCGAGGCTGAAAATACCCATGATTGACTTTGCGTCTACAGCGTATCTTCCGGAAACGAGGTCAATATCGAAATCGTAATGCATAACGATAGTGACGAATTCCTTTACGTCATTGATAGCCTGAAGAAATACCTTTGTCTTTGTCATACGATTACCTCCTGTTCAGATGTCTTTGTGGCGTGTGTTGTTGTTTATTTCTTTTTGCAGTCCATCTTCCTGACCGCAAGTATATAATATCACGTCCAATCCCCGATGTCAAGCGCTTTGCTGTATTTTCGTCGATTTACTTAATTGTAATCGTCACATCATTATTCTTTTTATTCACAACGAATAACTATTTATCATGCATAAAAATCTATTGTGATTTTTGTGCAGATTCAACATGACGAAACGTTGGGGATACTGTGATAAAAAGGTGAATTATGTATAACGTCTTTTTTATCAGCTTCGGCTGCAAGGTGAATCTATACGAGACCGAGTGCATGAAGTCCGCTTTCCGCGAGGCTGGCTTCGGCATTGCCGGTGAGCGCGGCGGCGCGGACGCCGTCGTGATAAACTCCTGCACGGTCACGTCCTCCGGTGACAGCCGTGTTCTGGCGGCTCTCCGCAAGACCCGCGCCGCACTGCCGGAGGCAGTCATTGCGCTCACCGGGTGCTACCCGCAGGCGAATCCCGATGAGGCTGCGTCGCTCTCCGAGGCGGACATCATCACCGGCACCAAGGACAGGGCGAAGCTTCCCGCGCTGGTGGAGGAGTGCCTGAAAAGCCGCAGCAGGACGGTCGCGGTGCCGGAGTATGTGCGCGGGGACGGTTTCGAGTGCCTGATGCTCGGGACGTTCGAGGATAACACCCGTGCCTTTCTCAAGATACAGGACGGCTGCGACCAGTTCTGCTCCTACTGCATGATACCCTTCGCGCGGGGACGCTCCCGCTCGAAGCCGATAGCCGTCATCGAGGACGAAGCCCGAAAAATAGCCCAAAGCGGCAGGCAGGAGATCGTCCTCGCGGGTATCAACCTCGCGTTTTACGGGCGGGAGCTGGGTCTGTCCCTCGCGGACGCGGCGGAGGTCTGCGCCCGGACGGACGGCATTGAGCGTGTGCGGCTTGGTTCGCTCGAGCCGGAGATGATGTCCGGCGAGCTGCTCGGACGGCTTGCGGCGCTGCCGGAGATGTGTCCGCAGTTCCATTTGTCGCTGCAAAGCGGCTGCACGCGGACGCTCCGCGCGATGAACCGTCATTACACCGCTGAGGAGTACGCGGAGCTGATGTCGCGGATACGCCGGTATTTCCCCGAATGCGCCTTCACGACCGATATCATGGTCGGCTTCCCGCAGGAGACTGACGAGGACTTCGCTAAGTCGCTGGAGTTCGTGAAAAGCGCTGGCTTCAGCAGGGTACACGTCTTCCGGTACTCACGGAGAAAGGGGACTGCTGCCGACCGTATGTCCGGACAGGTCCCGGAGAGCGTCAAGACGGAGCGCGCGGAGCTGATGTCCCGCGCGGCGGCGGAGTCCGAGGAAAAGTACCTGCGTTCGCTCGTCGGGAGGACCGTCCCGGTGCTGTTCGAGAGGGAGAGCTCCGCGGAATTCCACCAGGGTCACGCGCCGGACTACACCTTAATAAAAACTTTACGAAAAATTCCCGAAAAAAGTTTGCGTAATCGCATTTTTTGTGTTACAATAGAAGAGAGCCGTTCCGGCTACTGCCTCGGGACGATTTTGAACAATATCTGAAAGGAGTTTTTTCTATGTCAGTTTACAGGATATATGCCGAGAAAAAGCCTGAATTCGCCGTTGAGGCGCAGTCTGTGCTGAGCGATGTCAAGACCGCTCTGCGCCTGAGCGTCAGCAATATCAGGATACTCAACCGCTACGACGCGGACAAGCTCAGCGAGGAGGACTTCAAGGCTGCGATAAGCACGGTCTTCTCCGAGCCTGCCGTTGACGTCGTTTACGACGAGCTCCCCGCTCCCGCAGCAGGCGAGAGGATATTCGCCGTGGAGTACCTGCCCGGTCAGTTCGACCAGAGAGCCGACAGCTGTGAGCAGTGTATCCAGATACTCCGTCAGGGCGAGCGCTGCCGCGTGAGAAATGCGCGTGTGTACATCGTTTCCGGAAATATCACCGATGACGAGTTCGCGAAGCTCAAGGCTTACATAATCAACCCCGTCGAGAGCCGCGAGGCTTCCCTCGAAAAGCCCAAGACCCTCGATACCAACTATGAGATACCCACCACAGTCGAGACCCTCGAGGGCTTCATCCAGCTCAATTCCGCAGGTCTGCACGCCTTTGTGGACAAGTTCGGTCTCGCTATGGACTACGACGACATCAAGTTCTGTCAGGATTATTTCCGCGACACCGAGAAGCGTGACCCCACTATCACCGAGATACGCATGATAGATACATACTGGTCCGACCACTGCCGCCACACCACCTTCCTCACAAACGTGAAGAATGTCAATATCGACACGCCCTACATCAAGGACACCTACGATATGTACCTCAATGTGCGCGAGGAGCTCGGACGCACCGAGAAGCCGGTGACCCTCATGGACATCGGTACCCTTGCTGCCAAGAAGCTCAAGGCTGACGGACTTCTCCCCGACCTCGACGAGAGCGAGGAGATAAATGCGTGCTCCGTAAAGATAAAGGTCGATATCGACGGTGAGCTCGAGGACTGGATCCTCATGTTCAAGAACGAGACCCACAACCCCCCCACCGAGATCGAGCCCTTCGGCGGTGCTGCGACCTGCCTCGGCGGCGCTATCCGCGACCCGCTCTCGGGACGTTCCTACGTTTATCAGGCGATGCGCGTCACCGGT